>CAPNGW010000028.1 GCA_948665105.1 uncultured Lachnospiraceae bacterium | reverse complement strand
AGGAGGAGACTTCTGCAGCAGAGAAGGAGGCTTCCACGGCAGAGGAGGAAGCTTCCACGGCAGAGAATGGGGACGCCGGGGCAGCGAAGGAGACTTCCACAGAGGAAGAGGAAAGCCTGGCAAAACGGATTATCCGGCAGCAGAAACAGCAACAGAAGGAGCTGGAACAGGAGCTTCGAAAAGAGCGTTTGATGGAGAGTGAGGTTACCCTGGAGAAGACGGAGGAGGATGTGCCTCTTACCGGCCTTACCGAGGAGCAGAAGAAGATTTTTACCTACTTCACACTGATTAGCGGCATGGAACGCCAGCTGTGCCAGGCTCTGGAGGGAGCACGGCAGCGCAAGAAGAATAGAAGTACCTCCCATGCGGGGAATCTGGCCATTATGGGCGGCAAAGGCAGCGGAAAGACTGCTCTTGCCACAAATTTTGCTAAAGCATATCAGAAATACGCCCAGCGTACCGGAGGCAAGGTTGGCAAGATATCGGCCTCCGTGTTGAATCAGAAGGATGCCTCCCAGCTGTTTGCAACGCTGGAGGGCGGCTGCCTTATTATCGAGCGAGCCGGTGATTTGTCCAGAGAATCGGTGAAGTCCCTGTCTGCCCTGATGGAAGGGGAAACAAAAGGCTTGCTGGTGGTTCTGGAGGATAACCGGGAGGGCATTGAGAAGGCCATGGGCAGGGACAGCGGCTTTGCAAAAAAGTTCACGGAGCAGATTCGGGTACCTGTCTTTACCAACGACGAGCTTGTGGCTTTCGCCAAAGCGTATGCCAGAGAGCAGAATTGTGAAATAGACGATATGGGTGTGCTGGCTCTGTACAACAGCATCAGCAACATTCAGAAGGTAGATGAAGCCACCACACTCACTGAAGTGAAGGACATTATGGACGAGGCCATTTACCGGGCCAACCGGGGCGGCTTAAAGAAGCTTTTCGGCGGGAAGCGCAACACGGAAAATGGTTTGGTGCTTATCAAGGAAAAAGACTTTGATATTTAAGAAAATATAAGGAGAATTTCTATGGGAAAAATTACAGAGCTGGATATGTATCTGTTTGGGCAGGGGACACATTACGACATTTACCGGAAGCTGGGGGCGCATCTGGAGTCACGGGGACGGGCAAAGGGAGTCCGCTTCGCGGTGTGGGCGCCTCATGCAGAGCGGGTCAGCGTCATAGGGAGCTTCAATGACTGGCAGGAAGACGCCCATGAGATGAAGCGCCTGGAACCTATGGGAATTTATGAACTGTTTGTAAAGGGAGCACAGGTGGGAGACCTGTACAAATTTTATATCGAAACCGCGGACGGAAGGAAATTATACAAAGCCGACCCCTATGCCTTAAGCAGTGAGCTGCGTCCGGGCACGGCTTCCCGTGTGGCGGATATTGACAGCTTTACCTGGAGTGACAGCCGCTGGATGAAAAAGCGCCAGGGAATGAAGGACATCCAGGAAGAGCCCATGGCCATTTATGAGGTGCATCCTGGTTCCTGGAAGCGTCATCCGGGAAGGGAGGATGAGGGGTTTTATACTTACCGGGAGCTGGCCCACAGCCTTACTGACTATGTGAAAGAGATGGGATATACCCATGTGGAGCTGATGGGAATAGCAGAGTATCCCTTTGACGGCTCTTGGGGTTACCAGGTGACGGGCTACTATGCCCCCACCTCCCGGTATGGAACCCCGGAGGACTTCATGTATTTTGTGAATTACCTTCATAAGAACAATATCGGAATTATTCTGGACTGGGTACCGGCGCATTTTCCCAAGGATGCACACGGACTGGCGGACTTTGACGGAGAGCCCCTGTATGAGTATGCGGATACCAGAAAGGGCGAGCATCCGGACTGGGGCACGAAAATCTTTGACTACGGGCGGACGGAAGTAAAGAATTTCCTTATCGGAAGTGCCTTGCTGTGGGTGGAGCATTACCACATTGACGGACTCCGGGTGGACGCGGTGGCCTCCATGCTCTATCTGGATTACGGCAAGCAGGACGGACAGTGGGTGGCCAACGAGTACGGGGAGAACAAGAATCTGGATGCCATCGAATTTTTCCGCCACTTGAATACTCTGGTGCGGGGCAGAAATCCGGGAGTGGCCATGATTGCAGAGGAATCCACTGCCTGGCCCATGGTCACCGGGGACGCGGAGCACGGGGGATTGAACTTCAACTTTAAATGGAATATGGGATGGATGCATGACTTTTTGGATTATATGAAGCTGGACCCCTATTTCCGCAAGGACAACCATCACAAGCTGACCTTTGCCATGAGCTACAACGGTAGTGAGAACTATATTCTGGTGCTGTCCCACGATGAGGTGGTGCATCTGAAATGCTCCATGCTCAACAAGATGCCGGGACTGGGGCAAGACAAGTTCGACAATCTGAAGGTGGGATATGCTTTTATGATGGGACATCCCGGGAAGAAGCTGTTGTTCATGGGCCAGGATTTTGCCCAGCTTCGGGAGTGGAGCGAGGAGCGGGAGCTGGATTGGTACCTGCTTGGGGAGAAGGAACATGTTCAGATTCATGAGGTGATGAAGGAGCTTTTGTCCATCTACCACCGGTATCCGGCCATGTACCAGGACGACAACAGCTTTGACGGCTTCGAGTGGATTAATGCCAACGATGCACAGAAGAGTATTTACAGCTTCATAAGAAAGAGCCGCACCGGCCGGAAGAACCTGCTGTTTGTGCTGAATTTCACGCCCATGGCCCGGGAGGATTACCGGGTGGGTGTGCCGTATAAACGCCAGTATAAGCTGATTTTTAACAGCGACGATGAGCGGTTTGGCGGCAGTGGCAAGGAGCGGCCTTTGGTTTACAAGGCTGAGAAGCGAGAGTGGGATGGACGACCCTATTCCATCGGCTATGAGCTTCCGCCTTACGGAATTGCAGTTTTCAGCTTTTAAGTAAGGGTGAACCATTATGAAAGATAAATGTGAGACCGACGTAAAAAATCTTCCGCATACGCCGGTGCCTTTGGGATTTTCAAGCTATGATATCCAGGCAGAGCTGAGCAGCGCTTTCAAGCATTTGTACCTGGCTATTGTCAGGCTGGAGTTAAACCGGGATGTGGCCTGTATCCTATATAGCAAGGACAGACCGGAAAATGTGGGGAAGGAATTTTCCTGGAAAGAATATTTCACTTGGTATTCCGCTTTTATAGTGGACGGGGACAGGCCTGTGGCCTGCAAAAATTTTTCATCCCAACAGCTTCTTGCCCACTGGAAAAGTGGGGAGAGGCTTTTTGAGATGGATGTGGCCTTTTATGGGGCCAAGGGGAAAGGTGAAACAACATGGATGAATCTCCAGGCTGTCTTAAGCGAGGAAGGGGAAGAAAACCTCAGCGCTTATGTTCTGATACGACGCTCCGGGGAGGAACATCTCTTTAAAAGTATTATTAACCAGTATGTGTATAGCAGGTGCGATTATTTTATCTACTTGGATGCCAAAAACAACAAGTATACCATGTTCAGTGGCAGTGGCTTTGGGACCCCTCTTCCACCCATGGAAAGCTCGGATTATTCTTCTGAGATTGCAGCATACGCCTGGAATTACGTGTATCCCGAGGATCAGGAAATGGTTATTGGTGAGATGCAGCTTTCCCGGATTCTGGAGGTGCTAAGCTGCAGGGAGGTCCATTCGTTCTCCTACGGTGTCAAGGACCCGGTGCGTGGCTATACCAGAAAACAGCTGGACTATCGGTTTTACGACCGGGAAAGCCAGATGATTTTGCTTTCCCAAACGGATATTACCGATATTTACCGGGAGGAACAGGAGCATAGAAGGACTCTAAAGGAGGCTCTGAACCGGGCGCAGATAGACTCACTGACCGGGCTTTTCAACTATCAGGGCACCGTGGACAGGATTACGGACAGTCTCTCCTATGGGAAGGGGCAGTTTGCTTTCATGTTCATTGACCTGGACAATTTCAAGTCCGTCAATGACACAATGAGGCATTTCACAGGAGATGAATTGCTGCGTCGGATTGCTCAGGCCATCAAAGAAAATATTCGGGATATGGATTTGGCGGGCCGGATAGGTGGAGATGAGTTTGTGGTGTTCCTCAGGCGAATTCATTCTACACAGGAGGTAGAGGGAATTGCACAGCGGATTTTAGAAGGAGTGGAAGGGATTAGCGATGAGCTTCTCCACGGACTTCCCGTTTCCTGCAGTATCGGCATAGCCCTGGCCCCCAGGGACGGTATGGACTATGACTCCCTGGCGAAACGGGCCGACGAGCTGATGTATCAGTCCAAGCTGGCCGGGAAGAACCGGTATACCATTTAAGGCTGGAGCTTAAAAAATCCTTATGCAATATCCTTCCGGTTGTACTTCCAGTAAGCTGCAGTAATTCCCAGAGCGCCAAACACCATCCCAATGAGGACAAGCTTTGCATCCAGGCTCACATTGGCCACAATATCCGAACCGTCTGCGTATCCGAAGGGTGTAATGTATTTTAAAAATTCCGCCTGCTCTGAGATATTGGCGATGATGTTGAGAAAGTAAAATAATCCTGCGATTCCCAGCCCCGTGCCCAGGCTGCCCCGGCGGATAAATGCCGAGATTCCAAAGCAGATGCCGGCAATCTCAAGCTGGAGAAGGAAATAAGCCAGATGCAGAAGCAGAATCTCCTTCCAGGGGAAGGGTTCCCTGATAGCTCCGATGGAGGCGACAGCCAGAAGCAATATGAAACCGTTTAACAGTATAAGCTCTGCCAGCACGGCCAGAAGCTTCTCTGTCAGAATCCGCATGCGGCCAACGGGGTGGGTCAGCAAAAATTCTGCGGTGTGCTCCTTTTCCTCCTTGGCCAGTGCGGATATGCCGCACAGGGCCGCGAAGAATGCACCGCCCAGGCCCAGGATATTGCCACATTCCACTGCATAGAATCCCGGAAGTGTCCCGAAATCAACCTGATCCATGCCGAAGGCTTCCGTGAAGCCACCCATGGAGGAAAACATATCGCTGACCTGGTTCATTTCTCCCTTCATCTCCGGGAACAGAAAGATGCAGACAGCAAGGAGAAACCCGATGGCTGCCGTCCAGATAATCAGAGAATTTCTTCCCTGCTTTAATTCATGACGCAGTAATGTCATTTTGCCTTACCTCCTTCAAGATAGTAGTGCATAAAGATTTCTTCCAAATCCGGCTCTGAGATGGACAGGTCCAGAATGGGCCGGGTTGACAGCTCCTTAAGGAGTACGTTAATATCGCCGCTGTAGAGAAAATTCAGGCTATCTCCGGTTACAGATAAATCCTTAACGCCTGTAAGAGCAGAGGTGTCAAATTTCCCGTGGACATGCACGCGCTTGGCGTTGGTCCGGGACAGCTCCTCCACACTGCCGGAAGCGATGATGCGCCCCTCCCGGATAATGGCGGCCCGCCGGCAATTCCGCTGAATTTCCGACAGCACATGGGAGGAGAAGAATACGGTAGTCCCTTTTGCGTTTCGCTCCTTGAGAATGGTAAAAAATTCCCGCTGAATCAGAGGATGCAGAGCTCGGGCGTATGCTGGAGTGCGCAGACGATGGACACCTTCTTTCGGTTTCCGAAGGAAAGCTCATCAACCTTCCTTGCGGGGTCAAGCTGTAACCTATCACACAGCTCCCGGGCTTGGGCGCGACAGTCCTTTCGGCGCAAATCGGCGGACAGGCGAAGCACCTCCCGCACGCGCATTCCGGAGTAGAAAATAGCCTCAGAGGGAAGATAGCCAACCTCCGAAAGAATTTTATTCTTGTCCTTTTCCATGTCCATGCCCAGAATCTGCGCATGGCCGCTGCTTTTGTGAATCAGCCCTAAGAGAGTTCGGATGGTGGTACTTTTCCCGGCGCCGTTGGGGCCGATAAAACCATAAAAATCTCCCTGGGCAACCTTAAGGTTTAAATCCAGAATGCCTCTGGATTTGCCGTAATATTTAGTAAGCTCCTTTGTTTCAATTGCGTTCATAAGCTTCCCTTCTGCTTTCCGGTTATTTTACTTACAAATCCTTAATCTTAATACAGAATGCAGCCAAAATACGTTACGGTATTGGCTCCGTTAATATAATAGACACCGGCCTTGGCCGCCAGTCGGTTCACCTCCACGCCGTAGCTCTCAATGGAGGGAAACAGGGTATCCGGGAAACGGCAGGGGGCGTCCGGGTAAGTGCAGGCAGAACAGCGGCTGCACCCCTCGGCAGAGAGAATGAGAAGGTCCTGGTATTGCTCCCGGAATAAATCAGCAATGGCTGGACAGGCCTGGTTGTGCTTAGCCTTTCCCTCTTCCATCCCTTCGAAATCAAAGGAATCCTCAAGAGGGTGCATGGTGGTAAATACAAACAGGTTTTCATATTTCAAAACCTTTTCCTTACACTCCTCAAGGCTTCCAACGCCGGGGGGACAGGCCCAGGTTTTGCCATACTGGCCGCAGGAGTTCATCTCGCACAGATGTCGCACGCCGTCAGAAAAAATCAGGTCAGCAGCTTTCATAAAAGCAAACTGATGGATGCCAAGCTCTTCCCGGTGGGTGGAGATAAATTCAGATACAGACATAAAGGCTCTCCTTTCGTGGGTCATTTCCCTGATTATAGCACATGGATGAGAAAAAAACAGTTACTATATAAATATTTTAAAAAGAACAAATATGGATACGAAAGGCTTCTGTCAAGCTATGACAGTCATATCGCAAAGGAGGGAGTTACATGCGCAGGGCCATTGCACTTGGGGGCGGAGGGACAAAAGGAGCCTATGAGGCAGGCGTCTGGAAGGCGCTTTTGGAGTTGGGAATTGAGTACGAGATTGTCACGGGTACTTCCATCGGAGCCCTCAACGGAGCCCTGATGGTTACCCGGGAATATGAAAAGGCATGTGAAATCTGGGATACCATTGAGATGGGGGATGTTATGTCGGAGGGATTGAACCTGACAACTACCATCGAAGGGATGTATAACCAGCGGGAGGCCATCCGGCCCTTTTTGAGAAAGTACGTAAAAAATAAGGGAGCGGACATTTCTCCCTTTCATAAGTTCATTGACTGTCTGATCGATGAGGCCAAGGTTCGCGCCTCCAATGTGGATTATGGACTGGTCACCGTTTCTTTTTCCGACTGGAAAGGGCTGGAGCTCACCAAAGGAGAGATACCAAGGGGGCTTTTAAAGGATTTCATCATGGCCTCCGCCTCCATTTTCCCCATGTTTCCCATGCACCGCATCGGAAGAAAGCGATATGTGGACGGCTGTTATTACGATAACCTTCCCATCGATCTGGCCTTAAAAATGGGAGCGGATGAGGTGGTGGCGGTGGATTTGCAGCACAATCCCCAGCATCCCAATTATGCAAATAAACCTTATGTGAAATATATTGCTCCCGCCAGATCCTTAGGTACCATGATGAATTTTGAGCGTTCTGTGATGGAGGCTAACCGACGGCTGGGCTACTATGATACTCTGAGGGCTTACGGTAAAATAGCCGGCTTTGGACACCTGTTCCATCAGGAGGATTTGGACCTGCACAGGGAAGAAATCTGCCGGTTTGTGAGCCGGGTGGGACAGACGGAGTGCTACCTGACGGAGGGGACCTTCAAAAAATTTGTAAAGCCGGGGGACAGTAAGCGGCTGTGCGGGAACATTGAAGACCGCATTCCAAAGGATACCTTTACCAGGCAGGATTATTTCCTGGGGGCGGCAGAAATTTGCGGGGAAATCTTTGAACTGTCCAAGGAAGGTCTCTGGGGGCTTCTGGAGTTTGCCAAGGAGCTTCTTTCCAAGGTCATTCCGGAGGAGGAAGCGGAGCTCGCTCTTTTTGAGGGCTTAAGCTCCATGGAGCTGGCCAGGGAGTTGGCGGAGTGGAAGCTTAAGCGGGACAGCAGATATATCACCGGGTGTATTTTTCATGGGTACCAGGAAGGGAAGATAAGTGTGACGGAGCAGCTGGGGCTTATGACCTTTGTTCCCTTTGAGCTTGCCGGGGCGTTGTTTCTGCTGACCGTGGCGGAACTGTGACAGAAAGCCGCTCTCCCACATATACTATACTGATGTTAAATTCGGGAGAAAATCAGTGGACTATAACCAGAATGATTTTTACAGAATGACAAATGGCAATTCTCAGAAAATGCCGTTTTATATGACATATCCCATGCAGAATGTATTCTTGGAAGAAGCGGAGTACGAAAGGGATATGGAACGGTTAAAGAGTATGTATCCCCAGGAGGTTCATGCCGTTCAGAGCCTGGTGGAGGAAGAATGTGATAAGATGGAGTATGAAGGAAGCCTTATGTTTGATGAGATGCCGGACCGACTGATGCTTCGGCAAATCAGTGACCGCATCTATCAAAAGGTGGCTCAGCCTGAGGATTTCGAGAGTCAGCAGTATGAGGCTGTGGAGGCCGAGGAGCTTCGGATGGTGGACAACAGACATTCCGGCGGGGCACCGCTTTTGCATCCGCCTCATCACAGACACCACCACCGGCCCAACCAGGGACTGCCCAATCTCATAGACGTATTACTGTTCAATGAAATGTTTAACCGCCGGTGCCGCCACAGAAGATGCCGCCGCTGGTGGTAGAAGGCTTTTAAAACGAGTTCTTTCTGAGCATTAGTTAAAGACATAAATATTGGGGCTATCGCAACGTAGTTCAGCGATAGCCCCTTTTCAGGAAGATGATTTACATATGAAATAAATCAGCATGTGTACCGGTACGGTAAAGTTGTAAGGTCTTTTCTTCATACCGATAGATTAAGAGCCAATCTGGTGCCAGATGACACTCTCGGTAATTGATATAATTTCCGCTTAGCGCATGATCCTTATTTTGGGGAGGAAGTGTATCGGGAATTCGGAGAGTGTCAATAGCTCGTTGCAATAAAGACATCTTATAATTTCGTTTTACACAGGATTTAAAATCCTTTTTAAATTTGGTGGAGTATTTAACATCCAACATCTTCAGTCCTCCATAAGTTCAGCAAACAGAGCTTCTGTACTGCCGGAAAAAGAGAATCCGCCTCCATTTTCAAGTTCTTCAAATGCTTTCAGCGTTTCAGCGTTGGGTACTTCATCGGGAATAGCAGCACCTTGTAAGTAGGCAATAATATAAAAAAGCTTGCTTTCAGGTATCTGGTCTATAAGAGTTTTAGCAAAATCGCGATTGCTCATTGCATACACATCCTTCCATTGCTGTTATATGCATTTATGATAACATAAAAAAAGTATAGGCGCAATCATATTGGCTCTTTCCAACAAATTTCCCTCTGTTCATCCATGGCAAGTCCTGTTATAATGTTCGTTAAGGGCAGAGTCAAATAGAAATCTATATGGCTGCCAAGCTTGCTTGAGCAGCCATATAGATTTCTATTTGACGAGCGAAGCGAGCCGGGGAAAACCTTTGGTTTTCTCCGGCCTCTGCCCCCACTCACCCAAAGGAGCCACCATGCAAGATCTGAAAGAATTATTATATAAATACATCACCCAATCGCTGCGACAGGCCATCTTAAGCAATCCAAGAGTAAAAGATGCCGCCGCCAAAATCCACATCCGCCCCTTTGAACAGAAAGGACGGATTATTTATCAGGCCAGCGAATACAAGGAAAACAAAGTCTACCACCACAATCTGACCCAGGAGGAGGCCGTTGACAGAATTTGCCAATGGATGGAAAGCTATAAGCAGCTGGAGCTGAATGCCGATACGGCCACAGCCCATGTACTCATCAGCAAGAAAGGGAAGCTAACCATCAAGGAGAAGAAGGCCTCCACCCCTTTAGAGCCGGCGGACCTTTCCCATAACCGCAGGAAGAAATACATCCTGGACCCGGAGAAGAGGGTTGATTTTCTGGTGGATTTGGGGGTTCAGACCAAGGAGGGGAGGATTGTCAATGCCCGCTATGATAAATTCCGCCAGATAAACCGCTTTTTGGAATTCATAGAGGACATCCTTCCAAAGCTTCCTAAGGACAGGGAAATATCCATCCTGGACTTTGGCTGTGGCAAGTCCTATCTTACCTTTGCCATGTACCATTATCTGAAGGAATTAAAGGGATTTCAGGTGCGCATCACCGGACTGGATTTGAAGGAGGATGTGATACAAAGCTGTAATGCCTTGGCAGAAAAATATGGCTATGAAAAGCTGCATTTTTCTGTGGGAGATATCGCAAACTATCATAAGGCGGGTGACGTGGATATGGTGGTGACCCTTCACGCCTGCGATACCGCCACGGACTATGCCCTGGACAAGGCTATCCGCTGGGGAGCAAGGGTTATTTTGTCCGTGCCCTGCTGCCAGCATGAGCTCAACAGCCAGATGAGCAATGATATTCTGGCACCGGTGTTTGAATATGGTCTGGTGAAGGAACGAATGGCGGCCCTGTTCACCGACGCCCTCCGGGCGGAAATTTTAAAAAGTAAGGGTTATGAGGTGCAGCTTTTGGAGTTTATTGACATGGAGCATACCCCAAAAAATATTTTGATTCGTGCAGTAAAGGGACGAAACCAGACAGGGGAAGCGCACTACCGGGAGCTGATGGAATTTTTGCATGTGACACCCACATTGGCAAGACTTTTGCAGGAAGGAGAGGACAGGCGTGAGAATTAAAAAATTAATCAAGGTCCTGATATTGGCACTGGTATTTCTTGCGTCCCTGGCGGGATTTTCCCTGCTCACCCCCACGGGTAACGCGGATTTGACCTCAGAGATGCCGGAAGCGACGTTGCCGGTTCTGTCCCTTTCCAGCTATGGACAGAAGGTAAATGAGCTGTTTGGCTACAAAGGAGAAATAGACCCCATAAGTGCCCGGGATACCATCACGCCCCTCTCAGAGGATATGATGCTTCCCGTGAGCATCCGGGTTTTTGAAAATAAAATAGAAGGTATTTCCTATGAGGTGCGGAGCCTGGACACACAGCGGCTCATAGAGAATACCCGGGTGGAGGACTTTTCCCGTAAGGAGGGTGAAATCCATACGGAGCTCAACATACAAAATCTTCTTGAGGATGACCGGGAATATCTTTTGACGATTACCCTCCTCTGCAACGGAGAGGAGATTCACTACTATACCAGAATTATCCGGGCCTTTGACTGGCATGTGGAGGACTCCATTGATTTTGCAATGAATTTCCACACCGTTACCTTTCGGCCGGAGCGGGCTTCCGAAATAGCCATGTATCTGGAGCCCAACAGTGAGGGGGACAATACCACTCTGCAGAAGGTCACCATCCATTCCAGCATGAATCAGGTTACCTGGGGAGATTTCCAGGGGGAGGTTCTAAAAGACCCCATCCCTTCCATCAAAGAACTGGGAAGCGCCTCCAACGTCATCCTTTTAAATTACGTGGTGGCGGCCAGCGGAGAGGAAGGTGAGACGGAATTCTATAATGTGGAGGAATATTACAGACTCCGGTACAGCACACTCAATGACCGGATGTACCTTCTGGATTACGAGCGCACCATGGAGGAGGTGTTTCGGGGAAGTGGAGACAATCTCACGGACACCGGACTGCTTTTGGGAATTCGAAACGGAGACGTCTCCTACATGACCAACGAGGACGGCAGCATCGTGAGCTTCGTTCAGGATGGAGATTTGTGGAGCTATAACAGCAGTACCAATCAGCTTTCACTGGTGTACAGCTTCCGTGGAATCGAAGGGTTCAGTGACCGGGCCAATAACCGGGAGCACGACATTCGGATTATCAAGATAGATGAGTCCGGCAGTGTGGACTTTGTGGTTTACGGATATATGAACCGGGGAACATATGAGGGACAGACCGGAATCGGCCTCTTCCATTATGACAGGATGGCCAATACCGTTGAGGAGGTTCTCTTTGTGCAATCCGACCAGACCTATCAGCTGCTGAAGGAGACCTGGGGACAGCTATTTTATGTCAGTGAAGAAGGATACTTCTACATGATTGCGGAGGGAGACTTTTATCGCATCCGCCTTGCAGACGGGGAGTCTGCTGTCTTAAGAAGCGGGCAGCGGGAAGACAGCTATGCTGTGTCCGGGGATGGAAGGTATGTGGCTTTCGGAGAAAAGGACAATGAAATCATCGTCATGGATTTGGAGGGGGAGAAGCAGTGGCAGGTGACAGGTTCACCGTCGGAGCTTTTGCGCCCGATTGGGTTTGTGGAAAGTGATTTTGTCTATGGCATTGCGCAAAGGACCCAGGAGGAGTTCGGCGAGCTACTGTACAAGGTCATCATAATGGACAAGAGCCAGACCGTCATAAAGGAATATGAGAAAGCAGGCTACTACATCACCGATGCCTATGTGGAGGACGATACGGTCTTTCTGGAACGGGCCTGGATGGAAGGAAATGTTTTGACAGCCGTGGAGCCTGATGCCATTAAGAGCCATGAGATTGCCTCCTCCCGGAACGTGCAGGTGGAGATGGTGCGTGAAGGAGCCAAGCAGACCCAGGTAACACTCAAGATGGGAAAAGAGCTGGTGAAGACGGCACCCCAGGTTCTTACACCCAAGGAGGTGGTGCAGGAAGAGAAAAAAGTGGCCAGGCTTGATACCAGACCTGTGGAGGGCTGCTACTATGTCTATGCCCGGGGGAACGTGGTCCTTAGCACGGAAAAGGTGGGGGAGGCCATCGACACGGCGGATGTTTGGGCCGGAGCGGTTCTTGATGGTTCCCAGCGTTATATCTGGCGCAGGGGAAGGGATGCTTCCATGTCCATGGCTGCTGAGATACCCTTGGGACAGGAAGAGCTTTCCGAGTCGGCGGGAAATATGGAACGCTGTCTGAAGGCTTTGCTGAAATATGAGGGAATCAACCTTGACGTGGCCAGTCTGCTGGCCTCAGGCCAGGAGCCAGAACAGATTCTGGCAGATGCCATGCCTGAGGCTCTGGTACTGAATCTTCATGGACTTACCGTATCCCAGGCGTTATACTATGTGAACCAATCCTGCCCGGTTCTGGCTCTGGGTGAAGGTCAGGAGCCGGTGCTGATTGTGGGGTATGACGAGCGCAACCTGGTGCTATATTATCCTGAGACAAACAGTACCGCACGTATGGGTTTAAATGACAGTGAAGAGTATTTTGCGGAAGCCGGAGGCTTCTTTGTCAGCTATTTAAAACAGTGAAATGCGCCTGCCTCTTAAGTTTTGTTTCCATCTTTCCGAAATAGTAATTGCACTGATATCTTTCTTAGAGATGGAAACGGAGGAAAGGCATGCGCGTAGATTATAACGGAAGAGCAGAGACAATTTTTCAAAATAATGTGGATAATAAAGGGTCTGACATGGTGGCCGCAAAGGGGGCCAGTGCTGAGAAAAATGCACTGGTGACGGATACGCCTTACCGTATCACAGCGGCAACCGTGGAGAAGGCTCTTTTTTCATTGGAATCGGAGCTGGACAGAATCCGGGAGGATGCCAGCCAGATAGATGTATCCTTTCTCAAAGACCAAATGGCGATTCTTTCAGGACTCCTTAGCGGGACAGAGGGAGAAGGCTTAAGCGAGGAGGGGTATACCTTAAACGGCACTCAGGTTGACACCATCGTCACTGTGGTGGATAAAATCAAGCTGGAGCTGGCCAAAGGCGGTATGGACATTAACATTTTCGGGGATGAGCTGTCCATGGAGCAGCTGGAGGCCATGACCGGAAGCACCGGGCAGGCAGTGGCCATGGCAGAGGACCTTAGGGAATGCACCAAGGAGGACATGGTGTATCTTGTGGGGAAGGAACTGCCCCCCACCATAGAAAACCTGTACCTGGCCCAGCACAGCGGCAATGGACGGGGCGTCCGGGACTACCAGATGCCTGAGGATGAAAATCTGAAAAATCAGATGGCCAGGGTCATTGAAGAAGCAGGACTTCCGGTGAACGAGAGCACCATGGGATACGGGGAGCTTCTGTTGGCTCATGACATTCCCCTGACGGCGGAAAATCTTGCTTATATGGACAAGCTGAATCATATGAAGCTGCCTCCCCAGGCAGACTGGGTAAAGGAGGCCATTTCCACGGCAGTCCATGAAGGGCGAAAGCCCCAGGAAGCATATCTGATGGAAGGATATAGCTTAAAGGACCGGGCGTTGAAGGCTCAGGAAGTGGTGGAGCAGGCCAGGGAGGAGGACTTGGAGGCCGTGGTCCGGCGGGGAGAGCCTGTGACTATTCATGCATTGGAGCAGGCCCACAGAGAGAATACGCAGGTCCAGCGGAAGGAAGGGGC
>CAPNGW010000027.1 GCA_948665105.1 uncultured Lachnospiraceae bacterium | reverse complement strand
CGCTGCTTTTCGGTCTTTTCTTTGGGCTTTTCTTTGTGGCGGCAGGACTGTTTTTTGCCACGCCTCTGGCACGGCTCCTGGGAGCGGATGCGGCAGTCTTTGACATGTGCCGGATTTATCTTAAGGTACTGCTTTTGTTCTCCCCCATGTTTCTTCTAAACGACATTATCCTATGCTTCGTGCGCAACGACGGCGCACCGCAGCTGGCTATGGCGGCCATGGTCTCTGGAAGCCTGTCCAATATCCTTTTGGACTATATTTTCATTTTTCCCCTTAAGATGGGCATCTTCGGCGCAGTGCTGGCCACCGGCTTTGCCCCGGTCATCAGTCTCATGGTGATGTCTCCCTTCTTTCTGAAAAAGAGGAACCATTTTCGCCTGGTGAAGTCAGTCGTATCCTTTTCTGTCACCGGGCATATTTTTGCCGGAGGTCTGCCTTCCCTGGTGACGGAAGTGTCCTCCGGCATTGTAATCATTGTGTTTAATAGTATTATTCTGAGCCTCGCAGGCAACCTGGGTGTAGCAACTTACGGGGTGATTGCCAACCTGTCCCTGGTGGTGCTTGCCATCTACACCGGCATTGCCCAGGGAATCCAGCCGTTAATCAGCAGATATTACGGCAGTGGCTCCAGAGGGGAAATACAGGCAGTGCTCCGATACGCCTTGGTGACTGTTGCAGCACTCTCCCTTATAATCTACAGCTTCGTCTTTCTGGGAGCTTCCTGGATTACCTCCCTGTTTAACCCGGAGAATAATGCAATCCTTATGGACATAGCGGTTCCCGGCCTTCGAATCTACTTTACCGGCGGGCTTTTTGCAGGCCTTAACATTGTGCTGTCCATCTTTTTTACCTCCACGGACCGGGCAAAGCCCGCCAATGTCATTTCGCTGCTGCGGGGCTTTTTTGTCATCCTTCCCGCTGCGTTTCTGCTGGCAGGGCTCTTCTCCACGGCTGGTCTGTGGGCGGCTTTCCCGGCGACGGAGGTTTTGGTGGCAGGTGTTGGGATAAGCTTTTTTAAGAAAAGTAGTTGACTTTTTCCGCCATAAGCGCCATGTGCAAAAGCCCGCTCATTAGGGCAGATATTCAATCTGCAGCCTCAAGCATGGCCAGATAATTTACATCCGGGATATAGTCGGGAATACTATTTCCGCTTCCCAATGCATACCCGCCAAATTTCTGTCCCTTATCTACCATGCTTCTGGCTCTTTGGTATACCTCTTTGCTGTCGGCGGTTGCCAGGAAATTCACGTCCATTCCACCCAGAACCGCAATCCTCCCGCGCAGGCTTTCATAAGCCTCCTCCACCGGAACAATATTATCCTCATAGGAATGGCGTCCGTCAATTCCTATCTCTCCAATCACATCCTCTATAATGTCTTCATAATATCCACAAGAGTGGAGCAGCGCGTATTTTCCGCATTGATGGGCGGCCTCTGCCATCCTTTTGTGCCAGGGAAACACGAACTCCCTCATGTCCGCCGGCGATAAAAATGTCTGTGTATTAAAGCCCCAATCGTCATTCTGCAGGATTGCTCCTACTTCATCGAATTCCAGACATGCTTTAAAATACTCAAGCAAGCGGCTGCCCACCGCGTCAAAGATATCCTTTACCAGCTGCCGGTCCTCATAGAGCAGAATACAGAGATTTTCATATCCAACAATGCCAATGACATTTTCCAGGACTCCGTCCAGGCTGAAGGGCACAAGCTTCATGCCTTCCGGCAGCTCCTTGCCGACTCTGTGAATGATATCAAAATCACAATCCGTTATCTCTGGCCAGGAATAAGTCTCAAAGCTCTCCCGGTCTGTGATAACCGCCCCCTCATTTAAGGATTTGGTGGCTGCTGCCACATGGCTTTCTCTGCGTTGAAAGGTCAAGCCTCTGACAATGACAGGCGCGTGGTCATACCCGGCGCTGTCAAAGGCCTTTACGCGTGTTACCAGGCGGTGGTACTCCGTTTCTACCCGATAATCATCTCCCGTCAGCATCCGCTCAATCCTGTCCCCAATAATGAAGTCGAACATTACCGGCCTGGGCGGAATCTTTTTCTGAAGCACCAGCTCCAGATTATGAAAATCCGGCTTTCTTCTCATACTCCGTATCAATTCTGAACCTCCTCCATACTTGTGGTATGATCTCCGCTGTTATAAGAGAAGATGACTGTAGTCTCCTTATCCGGCTTGTAATAAGACACTCCGCCCATACCGGCCTCCGTGCCGTCGAACTTATACTGTTCTGTCACTCCCCAGTTCTCCCAGTCTTCCACATATTCATACTTCAAGGCAACTGCCATGGAATACCCCTGATTATTTTCCTCCGTCTCCCGGAAAGCCGGAATTGTATATTGACCTGTATAGATTCCGTCAAAGTCATCATCCGTCAAAATCAGTCCGTCCTCATAGGACCAGTCTTCTCCTCTGCCCATTTCATCATTAAAGTCTCCGTAAATATGCGGCAATGGTTCCAGCATAGTATAAAAAGAAGTATCAGCCACAGTTTGAGTGGTAGCATTAAAATAAATGGTGTAGGTCCCGTGTTCCTTTAAATAAATTGATCCCATACCTGCACCGTCTGGAGCTGCTGGTGCCGGCGAAAGAGCATAATTGTCTGCTCCCCAACACCCGTCTGCATCCCATGTTCCGTTGGTCACCTTGTAAAAATGTGCTCCATAGGTGGGATCCATATTTTCTTCTGTCAATTCCACAGTCAGATAATATACATCCTCATGCCCCTCAAGCTGGTTCATTTTGGATTTTTCATCCATGGCCTCATATCCATTGAAGCTTGCACCCACATAGTAGCTTTCTTCTTGGTTTTCTGCACCATCTTCATTTTTATCATCTTCATCCGCCACTGGCTCCTGGTTAACCTCTGGTGGATTTTCCTGCTCTTTTTTATCTCCGCACCCGACTGTTCCCAACGCTAATACCATCGTCAATATAATCGCAATTTGCCTCTTCATTTGTCTCTCTCCTTCTCAAATAAAATATCAAAATATGGAAGAATATCTTCCGTTTTTGGTTTCCCCCGATACAGCCGTCCAAAGTTCATTTTTATTTGTAACGGCTCTTTCTTTTTTGTAAAAAACCAGATTTCCTGTTTCTTTTTCTCCAGACGCTCCGGGCAGTGCCATGTCCCTTCTGTATTCCGAATCAGAAAATCTTCACAGCAAACCTCCTCTCTTATCTCCTGATTCAGCTTTAACACAACCGCCTTCTGCGCGCTCTGCACATAGGCTTCCTCCACCTGAAGGGTTTTTCCGCTGCGGTATGCCTGATAAACACGGTGGGCCAGAATCAGATTATCCTCCGACGACAAATGGATGTCATCACTAAAGGCGGTCAGATCATATGTGGGAATTAATAATGCCCCCTCCTGGCAGCTGATTCTGCGTTGTGCCTCCCTGACCCTGGACCAGCCCTCTGACGGGCTGTCCGGATTGGTAGTTCCGTCAATCTGAACCATATAACGCCTGGGGCAAATTTCCCCAAGAGTCTTCATCAAGGCCCGCAGCCTCTCTGAGTATTCTACCGAAAGCCCTCCATTTACGTCTGTACATCCCTGATACCATATGACGTGTGCCGCTTTGCTCTCTTTTAACTTGCGAATCAGATTTTCAAAAAGAGGCTGTCCTGGCCCCCAGTCCTGAATCCCACTGCCGTTTAAAGCTGTCATGATTAAGCCCACCGGCGTCCCTTGATCCGCAATCAGCTTTGCCATTGGAAGCCACGCGCTATGTCCCGCATTCAAAACGTCCATATGCTCCGATATCTGAGGTGGATCCACATGGGCCAAAGGGTGTGCCGCCATCTCCCAGCTTCCATCCGGATTCTTCATATGAACCATTGGATGTGGCCGGTCCATTATGCTTTGATGTCCGTATCCTGCTGCATTGCTCTGACCCGCAATCACAAAAATCTCTCCTACCCCCACCTCCCGCACAATCGTACCCCGTCCAAGAAAACGGCAGTCGTACCCTGTACATTGAAGGCAGATTCCTGTTTCAATCCGATACATATGCCCCGCCGCAAGCCATAGCTTTATTTCCCAGCTCTGACCCGGTAGCAGCTTTGGTTTCATGTTTTCCCACACATAGATACCGGTATCCTCCTGAAATACGCTTATCACCGGATAATTGCTTTTCTCGCTGACACAGAAGTTACCCTTGAGGAACACTTCTCTTCCCCCGTTTTTCTGTTGCAGAATCTCATAGCTTCGAATTCCTTCTGTAATCAGACATTCATCTCTTATTTCATTCACCACTTGTAATTATCATCCCTCCCTTTTTTATTCTCAGATAATCCTCTTCTATATCCACCTCCCCTTCCCAGAACAGTATCGCCTCTTTTTTCTTTGGAAGCAGCGCCTGTTCTTCATGGAAATTCAAATAGACATTGAGTTTCTCTCCCTTATAGCTTCTGGAAAAGGCAAGGAGGTGCTCCTCTGTTTCTATGGGAGAAAGATTTCCCTTTTGCAAAATCTCATGCTCCTTTCGGAATCTCCCGGTCTTCGCCACTGCAGCCAGCAGGCATTCATCTGCATGGCTCCATTGCATAGCCCTTCTGTTATCCGGGTCTTCCCCCCCTTCCATACCAATTTCATCTCCGTAATAGAGTAGCGGCATCCCCTGAAAGGTCAGAAGTGTCAGAAGCACAAGCTTCACACTTTCAGAATCCTTCAATACAGTGCCAAGTCTGGCTACATCATGACTGCCTGCCAGGTTCACCAGGTAGGTGTGCATGGGAGTTTTATACAGCATTCGTACGTTATCAATCTTTTGCCAGAATTTCTTCTCACTTAAATACCCCTGGGCATACTCCAATATGGCATTCCGGAATTTATAATTGGTAACCGTGTGCATTTCATCTCCACACATCCACTGACTTGCATGATTCCATATCTCCCCCAGCAGCAAAATGTCTGGCCGAATTCCTTTGAGTCTCCGCCGGAATTCCTTCCAGAATATATGTGCCACCTCATCGGCCACATCCAGCCGCCATCCGTCCACATTCAGATACTCCGTCCAATATGCCGCTGACTCCGTCAGATATTCGATTACCTGGTAATTTGCTGTATTCCATCTGGGCATGCTGGGAACCAACCCCCCAAAGGAATCATAATTTGCCTTTACCTCCTCCACCGGATAGCTGTAAAGGCAGAACCATTCCCGGTACTCCGATTTGGGTCCGTTTTTTAACACATCCTGGAAAAAGGGATGATGTACGCTGCAATGATTAAACACCCCATCCAGGACAAGTCTCATTCCTCTAGCATGCACGCAGTCCACCAGCTTTTTGAGAACCTCCTTCCCCCCAAATATGTCCTCAATCCGGTAATAATCCCTGATGTCATACTTATGGTAAGTGGGAGAGGAAAACACCGGGTTTATGTACAGTATGTCAACACCCAGCTTTTCCAGATACGGAAGCTTTTGTATCACCCCTTCAAAATCTCCGCCATAGTAAGTCTCACCATCCGGCAGCTCCTCCCATGCTCTGCATCCCTTTGGATTGTTGCCAGGGTCGCCATTCCAGAATCGATCCACCAGAATCTGATAAATTAGTTTTCCCTCTGCCCAATCCGGCATTTCCAGAATTTCATCCGGGTTGATATAAGGATAAAAGAAGCAGTTATTCTCCGTCCATTCCTGTAAAAATCCGTCTGAGGTATAAAAAATATGCTCATCCGAATGGATTTCAAACATATATTTAAATCGCTTTTCCTTCACCTGTATCCGTGCTTCATAGATATCATGGAGCCCATCGTTTAAAATCCGCTCCATCGGAACTGTCTCCATGGGACGCTCATGCTCATACAGATTTCGAAAATGTACCTTTACTTCTTTTATGTCATCCTGTTGCGCCATAAGCCGCACACACAGCACATCCTTCTCCACTGGATACGCATAGGAAAAAGATGAGCAGTGATAAATTGCCTCACGATTCATTAAAACTTCACTCCTCCCTCCGTCAACCCCGCAATAAAATATTTTTGCAGGGAATAGAATAAAATTACCATCGGTAAGGATCCGATTACGGCTGTTGCACAATAAACTCCCCAATTCGTTCCATATTGCCCTGCTATCAAGCTCTGGAGCCCCACTGCCAGAGGCATGCTCTCAAATCCGTTTGTCATAACCACACTTGCGATAACATATTCGTTGTAGGACAGTACAAAGCTCTGAACCGCCACAATGGCCAGCATTGGCTTTACAAGCGGAAGAATCACATGCCAGAGTACCTGCCGCAGGTTAGCTCCATCCATCATAGCTGCCTCATCCAGCTCATAGGGTATGGAATCAAAAAAGCCTTTTGCCAGCAGAACCAGGCCGATGGATGCAATTACGGAATCCACCAGAACAAGTCCCCATAGCTTGTTGAGCATTCCCATCTCTGCAAATATCTTATTTATGGAAACCATAGACAGAGATAAGGGAAATATCTGTATCAGCAGAATTCCATTGAAAAAATACGTTTTACCTGCAAATTTCAGTCTCGACATGATATACACTGTAACGCTTGTAAGTATTACGGACAGGCACATGGTGAAGCCGGACAGAAGCAGGGAATTTGTGAGCCATCGCACAAATTGATGCTCCCGCAGCAATTTTCGGAAATTGTCCAATGTATACTCCTCAGGAAACAGCGCAGAAACCCCGGACACGTTCTTTCCGAATGCCATCAAAACAATATAGAGAAAGGGAACCAATACGCTTACAGCCAATATGGCCAAAAATACATGTGTCCCCATATGCCTTCGCTGTTTCTTCATGCCTCCTCCTTTCCTGCACGCCTTCCTACATACATAGAGACCATAGTGAAGGCTGCAACAAAGATAAAAATGATAACCGCATATGCTGCCGCCATTCCGTACCGCCTTGTATGAAAGGCCGTGTTAAATACATAGGTAATCAGTAAGTCCGTGGCTCCCGGCGCTCCCAGCTTTCCGGCAGCTGGTCCTCCCTGTGTCAAAAGGTACACTCCAAACTGATTAAACTGCATAATAAATCCCATCACCAATGTGGGAAGAATCCTTTGAAACACAATGGGGAGCGTCAATTTCCAAAAACACACTCTGTCACCGGCTCCATCTATTCGCGCCGCCTCATAAAAATCCCGTGGAATAGATTTTAAGATTCCCTGAGCAACCACCATATAGTACGGGAAGGAAAACCAGGTCATAACCAGCACAGAGCTCACCTTTGCCATTACCGGATTGGTAAGCCAGGGAACCGCAGGTATATGAAAAAGGCCCAGAATCTGATTGACCATTCCCTCTCCTGCATCCAGAAGTCCCTGCCACATCAAAAGCGTAATAACGGTGGGAACCACCCAGGGTAAAATAAAGACCATCCTGTATCCTTTTGATACAGTAACCTGTATTTTGTCCAGCAGCACCGCAATGGCCACACCCAGAACAAAGGACCCCCCTACCACCAACACAGCAAAGCATATCGTCCACAGGAACATCCCTGCAAAGCCTTCAAAATTACGGGTAAAAATCTCCCAGTAATTAGCCAGTCCCACATACTCATAATCCCTAAGGTGCATACTGCTGTAATTTGTCAAAGACAGATATATATTGTGAAGGATAGGATATACATAAAACATCAGTATCAGCATAATAAACGGACACAGCCCAAACCATGCTGCCAGATTTATACTTTTTTTCGTCTTTGTGAGATATGGATATCGCTTTCTTTTTTTCATGGATATCAAGACCATAATTCCCAATACCATGACCAATAGGATACCCAGGGCGTAGTAAAACAAAGTATCTTCATTACGCGCATCCATTTCCTGATGCATACTGGCAATATCCTCCGCAATCTTATCCCGAAGTTCTGTCAGTTTTCCTTCCACATCCGGCTTCTGTCCGGCCTCCGGGTAGAAGATTTGATTCATTACCGTACTGGCATAGTTCCAGATTAAGGGGCCCTCCGGATTATTTGGGAAAACCTGACTGGATTTCCCCACCCGGTAAAGAGAAGACAGTATCTCACTGGAAGCCACATAATCGCTGGCGGCTACATGTATATTACAGGTATTTCTCATACCGTTTTTCTCCGCTCCTCCATTTGCCGCCTCATAGAGATATTGTTGATTCTCATTTTGATAAATATAGGTATAAAATGCCTCCGCTTCTTTTTCCAACTCTGTATACTGGTTGATAACAAATCCCTGCACGGTGGACAATGGCCTGCTTACCTCTCCTGTCTGTTTCGACACAGGAAGCTCTGAAATTCCATAGTCCACTCCCTTCCCTTGGAAAATGTCAGCGCTCCACAGGCCGTACAGCGTCATCGCCACCCTGCCCTCCGAAAATGTGCTGACAATGTGGGAATCCGACTGGCTGGACTCGGGCAAAACCATATGCTTCTGCTGCAATTCCTGAAGCTTATAAATGCCCGCAATCATTCCATCCTCTGCCAGCCCAAGATTTTCCACATCATAGGAACCGTCTGCGTTTTGCCCCAAATAATATCCCCCATACTCTTCCAATATTGGATAAGTAAACCAGAGGCTTTTTGCATTCAGCAACAGGCCATACTGCTCCACGCTCTGTCCATCTGTCACCGTCAATTCTTCCGCAAGTGAAAAAAGCTCTTCCCACGTTTCCGGCGGCTTTAAGATTAGCGCTTTATTATACAAAAGACCATAGGTGTCCACAGAATAGCCCAGTCCGTAAAGATTTCCTTTATAGAGAAATCCTTCCTTTCCTACTTGGTCATACTGTGTTAAAAGCTCTTCGCCAATAAAATCCAATGCTTTCAAGTACCCTGCTTCCGCAAGTACCCCCACATCCGTGGACTGCATAAAGATAATGTCTGGCTTCTCGCTGGTCTCTGCAATATTCGGCAGCTTCGAGGACACATCAAAGAAATTACTGCTCACAACCTCCACTGCCACACCTGTTTCCTGTGTAAATTTCTGTGCAATTTGCCGCAACGCTGTATTTTCCTGTTCATAGGAGCTAAACCAGACACGCAGCGGCCTCTGCGCTTTCTTTGACCGCTCCGGCCCATTCTCCTCACTGCCTGCCGCCCTGACCATGTGTCCTTCCGTCGCTATATCCACCGTCAAAAGGCCTGTGATAAGCACCAGCGCGAGAAAAACCCTTGCCGCCAATGACCTCCTCTTTCTCCCTTTCCCCATATCATCACTCCTTGCATAGCTCTTCAAACCGTCTGATATATTCTTTCCCTTCTTCTATGCTTTTCACCGGCAGACAGATAGAAAAGTTCCCTTTTTTCAGTTCGTCCATCTGCCCTTCAATCTCCGAAAAATTATCACAGTCAATAGCCAGGCAAACTCCGTTGGCTGCCTCCACCAGCTCCGGAATATGTTGAATTGGCCTGGGCTGATTCGGGTCTGTGGCCAGCCATAGATGAGCCACCTGGTTCAGCTGGCAGATCTCTTTTACCAGATACATGGCCCTGGAATGGCAGTGCATAAATCCCCTTCCAAAATGATCAATAACCTTCTGTGTATGAGGTGCACAAAATTCCCGGTAAAGCTCTCCGGATATCATGCAGGCAATGTCTTCGGACATGTTTATGTTCCCCTCCAAATACCACATACCATATTTTGTTCCCCGCAAATATTTTCCGGCCAACGCATAGATATCATCTGCAAACCGAATGGTCGCATCTGCACTGTAATCTAACAGTGCATGCAACTCCTCCGGTTCGTCATAAAAAGCGTAATAAATATCCTCCCCCAAAAGTGCATGAGCCAGATCCAGTGGTGAAAAAAATCCCCGCATAAACGGGATTCCCGTTCCATCCATCTCCTTCAGCATCAATTCACAGATATGCAGAAAACGCTGATACCACAAAGACGTTCCAAGAGGCGGAAGTTTCCGAAAATCCCCTGGCTTATCCAGCACATGCTCCGGCCAGCTTGTATCCTTTGTAAATGTAATTCCTCCCGCAACAAATGCTGAATAATCCCCAATCCCAAGCACCGGTGTAAAGGAGGGAATCATATTATCATCCAGTTCCTTTCTGTACAGGAAAGAATTCTTTTGTTTTTCACAGAGCATTTTGGCGTACCGCACACACTCCTCTTCCTTCTCAAACTGAAATTGGGTCAGATTAATCTCTTCGTAAAATTCCACATCCTCCGGAGGCAACACCCGCAATGTCACATTGCCCTCTTTATGCTTACATGCATCCTCATAGGTGCGGTTCATGTTAAAAATAGCTTTTTCCAGGTTTGGTTTCAAATATTCTAACAATTTTCCTTTTCCCTCTCCTTTTCTGTTTTTTTAACTCTTTTTATATATTTGTTTTTTGCTTAACCGGTTAACTTAAAATGAGTATATCACTTTCTCTCAGGATTGTCAATGCAAAAAAATAGTGTGTAACAACGATTTTCTCGTTCTCACACACCATCCTTCTATCCAAAAGTTTATTCGCAGGCGACTTCCGTCACATGCTGTTGAACCCCTTCAAGATTCTCCAAGCGCTTTAACTCCTGAATTTTTACTAGTATTGCCTGTATCTTTGGAGATAATTCTCCTCTCTTCACACAGATTTTCTGTTTCTCCCCAGCCAACGCAGCCGCTGTCTCCCCCAAGCTCCTGCCAAGCACCGTCACACTTCGCTCTTGCACGCCTTCCAATATCTTCTTCACATCCGAAAGCGCTTCACATTCATGTATCTCCCATCCTTCAAACCGTTCCAGGACTTGTGCACGATACAATTCATTCCTCATGGGAGCAGCAAGAAGAATTCCATCCTTTCCTTTGTTCTTATCCCCTTCATATCTGGTTATAACCTGAAAAAAAAGTGGGTCCTCCGAAAGGCTGTCCACCAGTAAAAGCGGTGAAAAAGTAGCTTTGGAAATTTTCTCAATATCAGCTTTGGAAACATTCACTGCAATCAGTACATCATACGGATAAGACATTTTCTTTTTCCAGAAAATATCGTCTCGATGTATGTAAATCAAACTATCTCCAGCCTTTTCTATTTCTTCCGTCAACGCATCCATAAATTCCATGAAATCGGACCGA
This sequence comes from uncultured Lachnospiraceae bacterium, assembly GCA_948665105.1. GTDB lineage: Bacteria > Bacillota > Clostridia > Lachnospirales > Lachnospiraceae > 14-2. The sequence goes on along the minus strand of CAPNGW010000027.1, from coordinate 3,764 downwards.
TTGAAATCAGAACTCATCCCACCGAAAATAATTCCTATAAAATTTGAAACATTGGAAGACAGATACTTTGCGGCAAAATTAGGCGTATAATTATATAAATTCGCTACATGCAATATCTTATCCCGGGTCTCCTCACTTACCCGGGAATTTTCCTTTCCATTCAGCACATAGGAGACTGTTGCTTTGGATACACCAACCGCATCCGCAATGTCCTGCATCGTATATTTCTTTTTCTTTAATTGTGCTTTTTCCATTTTTTCACTATAGCATATTCGTATAAATGATGCAAATGGTTCTTTATTGCCTGGTAAAAGAAAGAAATTAAATATCAAAGCCCAGTTCTTTCTTTCTCATATGTTGATTGCCGTAATCTCCACTGTTGTGGTCCTTATTTTCCTTTATTTGTATATCTCCTCTATCCTCATCCAGCGAGAAACGGCCTCCCTTGCCATGATGTGCGATAATTTCCAGAGTTAGACCGTAATCTGCAAAACAACAGCGATTCAAGCCCTGAACACCTCTTAAGGAGGCCAGCACATCCACATTTTCCATCAAGTCTGGAATGCAGGCCGGAAAATCCTCCCCCACCAGCTCCCTGCATTTCTTTATCAGTGCGATATGCTTCTGATACCATTCTCCCTCCTGGGTATAAACCCAGGGGCGGTACCTCCTCCCAGTCCTCCACCCATTCAGTGAACTATACGGTATCATCATGGAACTCAATATCAGAGCCCAGGTAGGAAGCCACCGAGCCGGGGCCGAAATCCATGCTGAGGTTGGGGAGGCTCTCCGCCAAAAATTCATGAGATTTGTCCAGAAATCATACTAGTCACAGCCCTCCGGCAGATAGCAGCGCCGCATCCTTTCCTTTTGGAGGGGTCACTGCTGGGCCCATAATACATGGGCTCTGTCACCGGGCAGACCAGAAGGCTTCTTCCCAGCATGAATTGGTCCCAGACAGCTTTCGCAATGGCGTCCTCGGAAAAATCAAGCAGAAGGCTTCGCATCATGGTATCATCCGAAAAGTGCACCTGGACCGCAAGGGAATAAATGTAGGGCATCAAGGTATAGCGCGGGTTGATAAATTTTCCAATGGCATCGTAGAGGTCCCCCCTTCTCCTCACCGTTCCAGTCGGGCCCGGAAAAAGGCTCCGTGGAATCACACCACCAGGCGTCAAAGCCCTGGTCGTACAGTCCCCTCTTGGCCTGCTGGAAATAGACCTCCCGGGCCTTTTCGTCAAATGCGTTGTAGGTAGCCAAATCCAAAAGCATATGTCCCTGCTCATACAATTCCTGGTAATTCTCCCCACCCTGGTCATATTGGGCCAGACGGAAACCATGGTATGGGCATACATGTCGTGAATCCTTTCAGCGGCCTCCTTCATATTGGGATAACGCTTCTTATCAAGGAGCTTCTCTCCTCAGTTTCCTTCCTCCCAGCTTTGCCAGTCCTGGACAATCCCGTCGATGGGTACATTTCTTCTTCGGTACTCCGCCACTGTATCCACCAGCTCCTGCTGACTTAAATACGCCTCCTTGGACTGGATATACCCATAGGCCCACTTGGGAAGCATCTGTGCCCGCCCCGTAAGGTGGCGGAAGCCCTTTATAAGCTCGTCCAGGCACTCCCCTGCCACAAAGTAATAGTCCATCTGGTCAATGGTATCAAAGAAGAAATGGGCATCCTCTCCCTGGCTTTCGAAGGTCATTAAGGAACAGCAGTCTGCCAGAATTCCATAACCCTGGTCCTATACAAAACAGTACATGGGAATCCGCATATTATGCTGGTACAGATACTGGCTGTGCCCATGGTAATTGTAGATTCCCTCTTCCCCCCTGCCCCAGACCGTAGATTCCCTCCTCTGGCCTGAAGCAGAAGCCCAGCCGTCCGCGGTAGGCCTTACGGTCTGTTGTCTTCACAAGGTTTTCCATAAAATTCCGCTCTCCGTCCACCGTTTTCACCCGACGTACCACAGGCGCATCCCCTTCCACCTGATACTTCATTACGTCAATCTCTGTCAGGGATTTCTCCCCCTCCTGAAGCAGAACCTTACCGTCCCTTAACCGCCTAAAGCGACAGCTTCCGGTCTCCCTTGCAATCTCCGCCTGAAGACTTTCGCTGGCAATAATCACCTGCCCTCCCTCTTCCCGGATGGTAAGCTCCATTGGCTGTCGCTCCCTTTTATCAACCAGGCAGGAAGCCTGCCCTACACTCTCCCTTCCGGTATAGACAAGCCGGAAAATATTGGGCGTCACCGCCTCCACATAAAGGGTTTTTCCATTGACATTATCAATCTGGTACATTTCTTATCCTCCTCCCCGGCCTTCCTGTGCCCGCATTCTCTGGGTCAATCATACCCCGGAGCGCAAAAAAAGTACATGGACTATCCTTCCATAATCCATGTACTTAATTTACCGCTGCGCCTGAATCTGCTCCGCCAAATCATTAAGATACACCCAACGCTCCATCTTTTCCTCAAGCTTTGCCTGAGCCTTTGCCTGCTCCTCCATCAACTCCTTAAGCTTCACGCTATTGGTGGCGTTGGCTGTAATCTGATTTTCCAGCCGTTTTAAATCCTCCTCCAGCTTGGCGATGTCATCGTCAATGGTCTCAAACTCCCGCTGCTCCTTATAGGTGAACTTCAGTTTGCCCGGTGTTAAATTTGGCTTCTTCTTTTCATTTCCGGATAGCTTCGGTTCCCCGGTCTGTCCCTTCCCGGCTCTGTTTCCGTCCCGGCCTTCTCCTAACTGTGTCCCTGCAAAGCCGCTTCCTGTTCCCCTTCGTCCAATCTGCGGCTGCTTCACACCCCCATCCTCCGTATACTTATCAGGGTACCTCTGGGCCCGGGCTTTCAGATAATCTACATACCCACCCTCGTACTGCTGCACATGTCCCTCCCCTTCAAAGGCAAAGATTCGGTTTACAATCCTGTCCAGAAAATACCTATCGTGGGACACGGCAATGACAATCCCGTCAAAGGCATCCAGATAGTCCTCCAGAATATTCAAGGTCTGAATGTCCAAATCGTTGGTAGGCTCGTCAAACACCAGCACATTGGGGGCCTCCATGAGAATCCGCATCAGGTACAGCCGCCTGCGCTCTCCCCCAGACAGCTTTCCAATCCTGGACCATTGCATGGTGCCATCAAACAGGAAACGCTCCATCAATGCAGAGGCTGTAATCTTGCCGTCATTGGTGGGAATATACTCCGCCACCTCCCGCACGTAGTCGATGGCTCTCATGTCCTCGTCCATATGCACATTGTCCTGGGCAAAGTAGCCTATTTTGATAGTCTCTCCCATTTCAATGGTCCCGCCGTCCGGTAAAACCTCACCCATAAGGATTTTCAAAAGCGTGCTTTTCCCGCTGCCATTTGGCCCCACAATACCGATACGGTCCTGTTTCAGGAAGATATAATCAAAATCGGAAATCAGGGTATTTCCGCCGTATGATTTGGAAATCCCCTGCATTTCAATGGTTTTACGGCCCATGCGGGAAGCCACCGAGGGCAGCTCCACCCGAGCTTCCTCCATGGGCCCTTCCCGATTCAGTATCTCCTCAATCCGCTGAATATGGGCTTTCTGCTTGGTGGAACGTGCCCTTGCGCCCCTTGCAAGCCATGCCAGTTCTTTTTTCAGGATGCTTTTCCGTTTCCGCTGGCTGGCCTGCTCCATGTTCTGTTTCTGCATTTTAAGGGCTACATAATCTGCATAATTCCCTGTATAGCTGTAGACGCCCCCATGATCCACTTCCACAATCCGGG
>CAPNGW010000026.1 GCA_948665105.1 uncultured Lachnospiraceae bacterium | reverse complement strand
GGGTGTGTAGCTCAGTTGGTAGAGCACTTGACTTTTAATCAAGTTGTCCCGGGTTCGAACCCCGGCACGCTCAGGAATAGTATGCGTCATACAGAATGTATGGCGTTTTTTGTTTTATAGGAAAAACCTTGTCCGCGTTGTTGTACAAATTTCCGGTTATAAGGCAGAGAAACCTTATTGCAGGTATAAGGTTTGTTGAGTATAATGGTTTTAAAACGTGGTGGGTGCATTGTGAAGGGAGGCCGGAATGAAATTAACAAATGATGAAGGCCTTAGGCATGCCTTTAAAGGAAATTAAGTCTCATATGCATGCCTGGGATGCAGGGGCGTATCAGTTAACTGCTGAAGGAGAATCTTGCGGCCGTAGATGCCAGAATTGAGGAACTGAATTTGCAGAGGCGGCATTGAACGTACCTTGGATAGCTATGAGCGTTACGAGTCGGCGCCACCCGACGGGACCATCGTACTGGAATATATCCCCAAATGCCAGATGTACGTCACCACCGCCTCCGCGAATTTTTATGATTGATATTACAGAATATGAGAAAATATTGCGGAATCTCAAGGAGGATATGGCAGCCCACAATATCTCTCCCTTTTACTTTGCCAACGCCGGAACCATTTTACGAAAAGAAAACTTTATGAAGCGGAACCTGTATTCTACTCAGATTTTTGAATTTGTGGACCAGGGCTATGTGGATGATAAGCTGATTACAGTGACGCCGGCAAGCTCTTTACCTGTGTATTTACTGTGACCGCTTCGAGAAGGAAAAAGAGTATATAGACCGCCTGCTGGCCACCATTGAGGAGAAGCATTACACGGTGGCGGGAGACTATCTGTGTGAGGTAATTGTTGAGATACCTCTGGATTTCAAGGAGCGTGGCATGTTTCTTCGCCTGCAGGTACCCATCCGTCTGCATGGCTGAGAGATGGACGTATAACTGTGACTATAAAAGCGAATTTTAAAAGGTATCAAGGATGAGCGGCCTCCCGCATTGCGCAACTGTCAGTACAGAAGGCCTCTTAGATTTGTGGATATTGCTCAATAGACCTGATATTTCCTATAGGCTTTATAATGATGATGTCGGGAGCGATACAGCTCCGAAATGTAAAAAAAATATCAATATAATGGTGGAAACCATGGAAAAGACAAAACGTTATGATGAACTATGAAAAGATTCGTATGATATAGTATGGATGTGGGAGATTTTGCAGAGCTGAGATTCAAGCTGGGCGTAACAATTTTGAAAAATGTGTAAGCCGGGGCATCAACGTGGTAACCACCTGTGAGGAGGCTGTCTATCCTTGGACTACTGCTTCTGCCATCACCAACAAGCTGGACTTGCTGGCAAAGGAAAATGACGGTACCATAGTTGGCGCCGGTATACAGGATATTTACTGGATTAACATGATTGGCTGTGTGGCAGGCGGTGTACACAAGATTAACTGGATTGAAGGCGCAGTAAGCTACAATGTAGAAGATTACGGACTTGCTCTGGCCGAGGCTCACGGAGCCGGTATGACGCCGGAGGAATTTGAGGAAAAAATCGCACATCCCACTACTTTGGAGCCATCTTATGTATGGAATTCCAACGAGGCTTTCTGCAACAAGATGGGATGGACCATCAAGTCCCAGACCCAGAAATGTGTTCCTTATTTCTACGACAAGGACTTGTACTCCGAGACCTTGGGTGCAACCATTCCCAAGGGTAACTGCATCGGCATGAGCGCGGTTGTAACCACGGAGACCCTCCAGGGGCCGGTGATTGAGACCCAGTGTATCGGTAAGGTATATGGACCCGACGACGGCGATATGTGCGACTGGAAGATTATCGGCGAGCCCGATACTACCTTCTATGTGACAAAGCCGGCTACTGTTGAGCACACCTGTGCAACCATCGTAAACCGCATTCCCACCGCCCTGAATGCACCGACAGGCTATGTCACGGTGGAGAAGCTGGAAGAGCTTAGATATCTGTCCTATCCCATGCATATGTATCTGGACGTATAAAAAGGATATTTTTAAAAATACAGCAAATAGCACAAAAGGCAGAGGCCCTGTAGGGGGCTTCTGCCGGTAAGCGAAAGAGAGTGTCTCAAAGGCCTGGAATTCCTGTCACAGTAAAGCCTTTGAGACACTCTCTATTTGCTGAGAAGATTGCTTTTTTTCCACAGGGAGTTTATAATGAGAAAAACCTATTATTTCAGGAGGATTGGGCATGAAGAAGATGGCATCAAAAATATGGGAAGCAGGCGAGTATCGGTATGAGGGAGCTTACGGATTTGAGCCTGAGCTGCATGGATATCTCCATAAGGACAGTGAGATAAGGCCCTGCCTGATTGTGGCTCCGGGTGGGGGCTATGGAGCTTTGTCTCCCGCAGAGGGAGAAATCGTGGCCATGGAATTTTATGAGAGAGGGTACAATGCTTTCGTATGCGTATACACCACCAACCCCTTGAAGCGGGTTCCGCTAAAATTACAGGCAGTAAAGGATTTATCCCGGTCTGTCCGGTGGGTACGGAGCAAAGCGGAGGAGTTGAAGGTGAATTCCAATCAGGTGGCAGTCTGCGGTTTTTCTGCGGGCGGTCATCTGTGTGCATCCCTCTGCGTACATTTTGCGGACCTGCCGGAGGAGAATCCAGTGTATGCATCCTGCTCCAACCGACCGGACGGGGCTGTTTTAGCTTATCCTGTGATTACTACGGGAGAACTGACCCACGGGGGTTCTGTGGAAAACCTTTTGGGGGAGGATGCCAGCCAGGAGGAGCTTCGCTACATGTCCCTGGAATATCAGGTGACGGAGCATACTCCCCCCTGTTTTCTCTGGCATACACGGACGGATGATTCCGTGCCGGTGGAAAATTCTTATCGGATGGCAGAGGCCTTAAGGGAAAAGGGTGTTCCCTACGCTCTTCATATTTTTTCAGAGGGCGCCCATGGCCTTTCCCTCTCCAATCACAAGTGGGCCAGCGATGAATACGGAGAGCCCTATACCACACTCCAGAGCCGGATAATCATGGACAAAATTGTAAGAGGCGAGATATCGGTGACGGAGGAGGAGCGAATCCATGTATTGGGATGCATAAAAATCAGCGAGGGCCCTAAAATGCCGCAGCCTGAAGTGGCTGTATGGCCCCAGGTGGCGGATGCTTGGCTGAGAAAAACTATGGGATGAAACAGGGAGGCAATTATGATAAAGGTTCTTTTGTGGGATATCGACGGAACTTTGTTAAACTTTGAAAAAGCGGAGCGGCAGGCCATTGGGACCTGCTTTTCTCTGTTTGGACTGGGAGAATGCACGGAGGAAATGCTTGCCCGATATTCTGCCATTAATTCAAGCTACTGGAAGCGCCTGGAGAGGGGCGAACTCACCAAGCAGGAGGTTCTTCTGGGACGGTTTCAGGAATTTTTCGGACAGGAGGGCATTCCTGTGGATAAGTGGTACTATGGCTCTGAGGAGCAGATAAAAGGCGGTGAGATTGCTGACACCAGAGAGGAGCACCCGGAGACAGGCCTGATTGCTGCCTTCAACAAGGAGTATCAGGTGCGTCTGGGGGACACCATACATTTTAATGACCATGGATATGAGCTGGTGAAGGATTTAAAATCCAAAGTGAAGCAGTATGCCGCCACCAATGGAACTTTCATTGCCCAGGAACGGAAGCTGAAAAAATCCGGGCTGGAGGAGCTGTTAGAGGGAGCGTTTATTTCGGATAACATCGGGATAGAGAAGCCCAGCCAGGGATTTTTTGATTATGTGTTTGAACAGATTGGGCCATATGGGAAGGATGAAGTGATGATTGTGGGAGATTCCCTCACCAGCGATATGCAGGGCGGAAATAACGCGGGGATTGTGTGCTGCTGGTATAACCCCAAGGGAGAAGCCAAGGATAAAAATCTGCGGATAGATTATGAAATTGAGAATTTACAGCAGGTGAGAGACATTTTAAATGTTACAGTTCAGCCATGGCAGATAAAACGGGCGAATCATGCTTGCATGAATGAGCACGTTATGTAGGCCATGAGCGGAGCGCCCGATTATGAGCAAAAATAAGTTGCAAAGCAACGAAAAGCACGTAAGTGCGGTTTTGCGAATGGCGCGGGCTGAACTGTTACTTTTAAATCAATGAGAATGTGAGGGCTGGTATGAAGATTGCACTTTGTGAGGATGAGGAAACGTCCAGAGCGCAGATGGAGGAAATGCTAAAGCAATGGGGAAGTAAGAACCAGGAGCCAGGTATCTTCGGCATGGAGGTGACAATTCCGAAACCCTGATGCACAGTTCACTCCACGCCTTCCAATCTGACGAGTGAACTGTAAGATGCATTTCATGCAAAATAAGAACAATTCATGCAAAAAGCGGCTATCGGGCCGCTTTTTTGATATAATAGTTTCTACTTGGCGAGGTATTGTCGAGCCTAGTAGAACTAATACCGAGCCATTTAGCGAGGTATTGTCGAGCTTAGTGGATATGGTAAAATGAAATCACAGACGTAGGAGGATTGAGATGAAGAAAGATAAAAATACATCACCACATAAAAAAGTAAAGACGAAAAACCGTGAGCCCTGGGAACAGCGTTACTCTATCTTCAGCAATTACAGGTGGGGGACCAAGGTGTACCAGGACATGATAGGAAAGAGCTATCACCTTGTAGATTTGGCAGTGATACTGCTTGGCGTGATATCGCCTTTCGCTTCAAAGGAGGCTTAGGGACATTGGTCCGGGACTACCGGATTTTGCTGACTCTGGTTACTGCAGTAGTGCTGACGATATCCCTGTGTGCAAAGGCTCCCGTCAAGCCGGGGAGTGTCTTAGGAGTATTGGCTCATCCGGCAGTTACAGCCTCCTGTCTGATTCTGGCCTGGCTGCTTCTTCACCTTTGTCACCAGAGGACAGGTGGCAAAGGTGAAGAAGCTGGAGGAAGAAATTGCCGAAAAACATTCGGATTCGGAACGGCGTTTTGGCGTGTACAGCGGGGTGTATCAGAAGCTGTGGAGCTCACAGGCTCAGTATTATGCATGAATCTTATTTAAGGAAGCAGTGTCGGAATCACCGCTGCCAGCCGTTCTGCCAAAAGACGGTGGCTTTCTCTGGTCAGATGCATATAGTCATTGGGATGCATCCTCATTCCGGGAATTGCTCCGGCGTCCAGAAAGTGACAGCCCAGAAGGTCAGCCGTTTCCTGATAGTATTTTGCCAGTAGTCGGGACTTTTCCACACAGCCCTTGCCCATTTCATTGGCAACATGGGTAGTCTCATAGCCCTCTTCTATGGGCGGTGGAGCCACAAGGAGAATGTTGGGCTTGCCCCCTCTCCAGACATCCAGGGTGGTCATGGCCTTTCGGGCCAGTCTCTCCAGCCCCTTTGCTATATTCTGGCTGTTACAGCCAAACCGTTCCTTGGTATCGTTTGTCCCCAGCATGATAATGAGGAGGTCCACCGGCTCATGGGTCATGAGGCAGGAAAAGATTACAGACAGTCCGCTTAAGGATTCAAAGAGCGGGTCCTCGAAGACGGTGGTTCTGCCGCTTTGCCCTTCCTCACGAATTAGATAATTCTGACCCAGAAGATGGCCAAGAAGACAGGGATATCGTTCCGTGTCATCAAAACGTCCCCCGGTTTCGGAGCAATAGCCGTGTGTATTGGAATCTCCAAAGCAGATAATCGTCCGTTTCATTATAATTTCTGTGCCTCCTTTACCGCATTTCTGATGTCAGAATACAGCTTTACAATTTCCGGATCCTTCTCGTCCACAGGGAGGAAGGGAAGCCGGGGATTGCCGATGTCTACCCCGTCCATGCGGATAATGGTCTTACAGGCCCCGTACAAGGAGGGGAAGGAGCAGAGGCGATAGATGAAGTGGGTGATAACGACTTGAAGCTCCTTTGCCTTATCAATCTCACTCCGGCGGATAAGCTCATCAAGCTTCAGGTAGAGCTCCGGCATTGCGCCATAGGTGCCGCCGATTCCCCCATCAGCTCCCATCAGCCGCCCGGCAAGGAACTGCTCATCGGGACCATTGAATACCACGAAGTCCTCTCCGCCTGCGGCTTTGAACCTGAGAATATCATGGCAGGGATCGGAGGAGCATTTTACTCCGGCGACCCTTTCGTTTGCAAGCATCCTCTCAAACAGGGGCATGGACAGATTGAAACCAGTGAGCTGGGGAATGTTATAAATGAAGAAAGGAAGGTCGGCAGCCTTGGTGATTTCGGTCCAATGCTGGTAAACGCTCTCCTCACTGGGTCTGTAATAGACACAGGGGACTGCCGAGGTTGCGTCCGCACCGGCTTCCTTGGCGTGGGCCGCCAGCATGGCGGAGTGTCTTGTGGAGGGACATCCCACATGTACGATAATTGTCATCTCCCCCTGGGCTTCCTCAACCACCGCTTCCACAAGCTGCTTCCGTTCCTCTAAGTCCAGCAGAAAGCCTTCGCCGGTGCTGCCACCTACATAGAGACTCTTGATGCCCTTATTTATGTAGTAGCGGGTAAGCCTTCTGGTGGCGGCAAGGTCGATATCTCCGTTGGCCTGAAATGGGGTATTAAGGGCTACTGTTACGGTTTTGAAGCGTGATACATCATATTTTGACATGATAATAGCCTTCCTTTCTTGTTTGTGTGGATGCGGTAAAGCCGCCTCCTGTTAAATCTGGCTGATTGTTAGTCACATTATACCATTATCCATAATTAAATTCAATAACTTGAAAAATATTTCTTTTTTAAAAAAAGTATTGAAAAAAATTTCCAAATATGATATAGTGAATCTACCGAAGAAAATAAAAAATATCAGGACATGGCGGGCAAATAGCACAAATAATGTGGAGAAACTGTGAATGTTCGGATAATGCGGGTATGTAATAACAAGAAAGGAGGGACACCATGAACCGTCAGAAGATCCTGGAACAGATTCGGGGCAAATTAATTGTATCCTGCCAGGCTTTGGAGGAAGAACCCTTACATAGCTCTTACATCATGGGACGGATGGCGTATGCGGCCATGCTGGGAGGAGCTTGTGGTATTCGGGCCAACACGGTGGAGGACATTACAGAGATTAGAAGGAACGTGAATCTTCCGATTATTGGGATTATCAAGGAGGTATATGGGGATTGTGATGTATACATTACTCCTACGTGCAGAGAGGTGGAGGCATTGACTGCCTGTGAATGTGAAATCATCGCTCTGGATGCTACCAGGAGAGAGAGGCCCGGAGGCAGAAGCCTGGATGACTTTTTCAAAGAGATAAGGCAGAAATATCCCAATCAGCTTTTTATGGCAGATTGTTCTTCCATAGAGGAGGGGCTTCATGCAGCGGAAATTGGCTTTGATCTGATTGGAACCACCATGAGTGGATATACCCAATATACCAAGGGCACCGCGCTTCCTGATTTGCAGATGATTCGTAAGCTGGTACAGTCATGTGGCAAACCGGTCATCGCAGAGGGAGGAATATGGGGGCCAGAAGACCTTAAGAATGTATTTGAAGCGGGGGCCTTTTCGGCAGTTGTTGGGACTGCAATTACAAGGCCAAGGGAAATTACGAAGCGGTTTGTAGAGGCCATTCGTAAAGCGGACACAGTATAGTTGGCGGAAGCGCTAAGCTATAGAATAATTATCACAAACTAATAAGGAGGAAAAGAAATGAAGAAAAAGGTATTAGCAATGGTACTGGCAGGCGTGATGGTTTTCGGACTGGCTGCATGCGGCAACAAGACAGAGGACTCTAATGCCGGAGCAGACACACCGGATACCAGTGGGGAAACTGAGGAGCCAAAGGACAATGAGGAGACACCGGATGACACACAGGAGCCCTCGGGAGATGTGACAGAGATTACCTGGTGGGCCTTCCCCACCTTCACACAGGAAAACGCCAATGATGGATTTGGTACATATGAGCAGAAGATTATCGATGCTTTTGAGACAGCGAATCCTGATGTTAAGGTGAAGCTGGAGACCATCGACTTTACATCCGGTCCTGAGAAGATTACCACAGCTATCGAGGGCGGCACCATCTGTGATGTGCTCTTTGACGCTCCCGGACGTATTATTTCCTATGGAAAGTCCGGTAAGCTTGCTCCCCTGGATGATATGTTTACAGATGAATTTGTAGCGGATGTGGGAAATGAGGCGCTGCTTCAGTCCTGTAAGGCAGGAGATACTGCTTACATGTATCCCATCAGCTCAGCTCCCTTCTATATGGCGTTCAACAAGGCCATGGTAGAGGATGCAGGTGTGACAGATTTGGTGAAAGACGGATGGACAACAGACGACTTTACACAGGTCATCACTGCTCTGAAGGATAAGGGCTACAATCCCGGTTCTGTATTCTGCAGCGGCCAGGGCGGCGACCAGGGAACGAGAGCATTCTTCTCAAATCTCTATAGTGGCGCTATTACAGACGATGCGGTTACCACCTATACCGTAAACGACGAAGCCGGCGTAAAGGCCCTTGCGTATATTAAGGATGCCGTAGACAACGGGCTTCTGATGAACGGATCCGCATACAACGGTGGTGATGACATCCAGAACTTTGCAAACGGACAAACTTCCTTTACCTTACTGTGGTCTCCCGCACAGCCGGATACCCAGAAAGCACTCCTTGAGGGAAGCGGTGTAGAATATCTGGAAGTTACCTTCCCCTCCGAGGACGGTGTAACAGAGCTTGAGTACCTGGTAAATGGATTCTGCGTATTCAACAACGGAGACGATGCCAAAATCGCAGCTTCCAAGAAATTCATCCAGTTTATCTGTGATGATGCAGAATGGGGACCTAAGGACGTTGTAAGAACAGGATGCTATCCGGTTCGTCAGTCCTTCGGCAACTTGTATGAGGGCGATGCAAGAATGACAGAGCTTGCAACCTGGACCAAATATTACTCTCCCTATTACAATACCATCGATGGTTTTGCAGAGATGAGAACCTACTGGTTCCCCATGCTTCAGGCTGTAATGAACGGAGACAAGGAGCCCAAGGCAGCAGCGGATGAGTTTGTGGAGCAGGCCAACGCTTCCATTACCAATGCTCAGACGGCTCAGTAAAAGATAAGGTATGTCCATGATTTGGGCAATGCCACACAGAAAGCTTAAGGGGCACCGCCGGTGTGCGGCGCCCCTGTTTTATATCATAAGAAATTATTTTTTACATATTTAAGCAGAAAGGTATTTTAGTGGTGGGAATATGAAAAAATTCAATAAATTGAGAATGAGGGAAACATTAATATCCTATTGCTTTCTGGCTCCCGTGCTGATCTTTTTTATCATGTTTGTGCTGGTGCCCATGGGAATGGGAATCGTAACCAGCTTTTTCAAGTACACAATGACAGAGTTTACGTTTATTGGATTTGAAAACTATGTCGCGATGTTTAAGGACAGCGTATTTTTGCGTTCACTGGTAAACACATTAATCATTGTTGTGGGCTCCGTGCCGGTGGTGGTGGCGTTTTCGCTGTTCGTTGCCTCTCAGACCTATGAGAGAAAGGCATTTGCCCGCTCCTTTTTTCGATGTGTATTTTTTCTGCCGGTAGTAACGGGAACGGTTGCGGTTACCGTTGTATGGAAGTGGATTTATGACCCCCTTTCCGGTATCATGAACTTTGTGCTGAAGGATGCCATGGGGGTGATTGACCAGAATATTATGTGGCTGGGGGATAAGAAGTACGCCCTTGGGGCAATTATCGTCATTTTGCTTACAACGGCCGTGGGCCAGCCCATTATCTTATACATAGCATCCATGGGGAATATTGACAAATCTCTGGTGGAGGCGGCTCAGGTAGACGGAGCCACCAAATTCCAGGTGTTCTGGAGCATCAAATGGCCAGCCCTTCTGCCCACAACACTGTATATTGTAGTGATTACAACCATCAACTCTTTTCAATGCTTCTCACTCATACAGCTATTGACGTCGGGGGGACCCAATTATTCCACAACGACGCTGATGTATTATTTGTATGAAAAGGCGTTTCGGTTGTCTGAATACGGTTATGCCAACACCATCGGTGTCTTTTTGGCAGTTATGATTGGAATCATCAGCTTTGCTCAATTTAAGCTGCTGGGCAACGATGTGGAGTATTAGGAAAGGGGTGGATAGGATGATAAAGAAAAAAATTACGCCTTTTGGCATATTTTCAATAGCAATTTTGAGTATTCTGACCATTATTTTTGTCTTTCCTTTCTACTGGATTATGACAGGAGCCTTCAAATCCCAGGCGGACGCAGTAAAGAGACCGCCCCAGTGGTGGCCCGTGAATGCCACCTGGGAGAATTTTCAGAAGCTGCTTGTGCAGAACCCGGCGGGACAGTGGCTCTTAAACAGCGTACTGATTTGCGTTATCACCATGCTTCTGGTATGCCTGACCTCCTCTCTTGCAGGCTATGTACTGGCCAAGAAGAGGTTCTATGGACAGAGGCTTCTGTTCAGCGTATTTATTGTGGCCATGGCCCTTCCCAAGCAGGTTATTCTCGTGCCTCTGGTACGGATGATAAGCGCCATGAATCTTCATGATACCCTGGCGGCGGTAATTCTGCCCTTGGTGGGATGGCCCTTTGGTGTATTTCTCATGAAGCAGTTTAGCGAGAATATCCCCTCGGAGCTTTTGGAATCGGCAAAGATTGACGGCTGTAATGAGCTTCGCACCTTTATGAGTATTGCTTTTCCCATCGTGAAGCCCGGATTTGCGGCGTTGGCAATATTTACATTCATCAATACCTGGAATGACTATTTTATGCAGCTGGTAATGCTGTCCTCCAGAAAGAATCTGACCATCTCTCTGGGTGTGGCAACGCTGCAGGCAGAGCTGTCCACCAACTACGGCCTTATTATGGCCGGTGCGGCATTGGCGGCAGTACCCATTGTCACAGTATTTTTGATATTCCAGAAGTCCTTTACCCAGGGAATTACCATGGGCGCTGTGAAGGGATAAAAATAAAAGCTATATATTCAGATGAAAAAGGGCATCCGGTTTGCGGCTGCCCTTTTACAGAAGGAGAGGATACCGATGATTTATGATGAGATAAAAAACATACATAAGTATAAGGGAATTTCAAGATGGTTTGACCATGCGGCGGATTTCTTGTTAAAGACGGACCTGTCCGGGCTGCCGGAGGGCCCAGTGGAGATTGCGGAAGACCATGTATTTGCCAATGTGATGGAGGCGGATACCAAAGATGAGGCTCAGGTCTCCTTTGAGATTCATAAAAAATACTGGGATATCCAGCTTGACATTGCGGGAACGGAGGTAATACAAATCGGTCTGTGCCCGGACTGGCAGAAGGTGCAGTTTGACGAAGAGGCAGATTTCGGAACAGTTCCCTGCAAGGAGGCTGTCTCCTGTGTGATGGGGCCTGGACGCTTCATCATCTGTATGCAGCAGGAGCCACATAAGCCGACTTTAAGTTGCAAAAGCAGTACCCATGTGAGAAAATGTGTTATCAAGGTGGAGGCCTAATGCCGCTGGAAAAGGAGGGAAGGGGCACATGAGGATTGCAGTGCTGGACATCGGGGGAACCTCGATAAAATCAGGAATGTTTGAAGACGGGGAGCTTCGGGATATACGGGAGCAGGAGACGAAAGCCGCGGAGGGTGCGGCCTCTGTGATGGAACGGGCCAAGGGTATACTCCGGCAATATCCGGGGGCAGAGCGGATTGGAATCAGCACCGCAGGCCAGGTGGACTTTGAGAAGGGTCTGATTCGGTATGCCAATTCCAACATGCCGGGATATACCGGGACCCAGGTAAGGAGCATTATGGAGGAGGAGTTTAAGGTTCCTGTGGCGGTGGAAAATGATGTGAATGCGGCTGGCCTTGGGGAGGCGCATTTTGGAGCTGGAAGGGGGGCTGATGATTTTATCTGCCTGACCTACGGCACCGGGGTGGGAGGCGCCATTATATTAAACGGTCAGGTGTACCGGGGCAGCACAGGCTCCGCCGGAGAGATGGGAGCAATGATTATGCATCCCAGGGAGCGGAGAGCGAAGGAAGATATGTACAGCGGCTGCTATGAGAAATATGCCTCTGCCACAGCGCTGGTAAACCGGGTAAGAGCGGTGGATGATTCTCTGGATAACGGGAGAAAAATATTTGACGCTCTTCACCGGGAATATGTAAAGGCGGAGGTGGACGGCTGGATTATGGAAATTGTATCAGGGCTTGTGTCCTTGATTCACATTTTTAATCCCTCCTGCGTGGTGCTGGGCGGAGGCGTTATGAGCCAAAGCTATGTGGTGGAGCAGGTAAATAAGCTGACCAGGGAAAATATTATGGAGAGCTATCGCCATGTGAAAATTTTGAAGGCGGCCTTGGGGAACCAGGCAGGAATGTTCGGAGCTGCCCGACTTGCCATGGATATAAAATGAAAAATGATTGACAAAACCTGCGTGCATATGTATTAATAGAAATATCAGGGGAAAGGAAATGTAGAACGTTGTCGGAAAAAAGATTTATTTTGGAGATGCAGGCGGCATACAACCAGTTTACCAAGGCGGAGAAAAAGGTTGCAGATTATGTGATTAACAACCAGCAAAAGGTGTTGTATATGTCAATTACGGACCTGGCGGATGCCTGCCATGTGGGGGATACCAGTGTGTACCGCTTTTGCCGGACTATGAAGCTGCAGGGTTATCAGGACTTCAAAATGAAGCTCTCTTTAAGCATGGCCTCCCCGGAGGAGGAGAATCATGACAAAAGCCAGACCAATGATCTGGCGGAAAGGGTCATGAATCTGACCATCAGCGCCATCAGGGAAACCTATACCCTCCTTGACAGAGAAAAGGTGAATCAGGCCCTGGAATTGCTTTCACAGGCAGAGCGGGTGTACTTTTTCGGAATTGGCGACAGTCTTATTACAGCCCAGAGCGCCTGCAATAAGTTCTTAAGAATTACCAATAAGGCAACCTGCCTTGCGGACCCTCATATGCAGGCCATGGCCGCATCCCTGGCCACAGAGCGGGATTTGCTTCTGATTGTCTCCTATTCCGGCGCCACCAAGGACAATATTCTTGTGGCAAAGCTGGCCAAGAAGGCGGGGGCAAAGGTGATTTGTGTTTCCCATTTCAGGAAATCTCCCCTGACGGCATACGCGGATATTACGCTTCTGTGCGGTGCCGAGGAGGCGCCTTTGGACGGCGGTTCTCTGGCCGGGAAAATAGGGCAGATTTACCTGATGGATTTGCTGTATCAGGAATACTACAGTCAAAATTACAAGGAATGCCGGAGCAATAACAAAAAAACCTCCGAAGCTGTTCTGGATAAGCTGTTCTAGCGGGAAGATTGATTGCTATCGTAGGTCTTCAATCCTCTCACGAACCGCATCTGCATTCTGATACCCATGCAGAATGGACTGTTCCAGATAGTGTTCCGCCTCCGCGAAATCTCCCAGGATAGCATATGCCAGGGCACAGTTCCCGTAGGCCACACCAAGATTTGGATCTTCTTCAATAGCCTTTTTAAAATACTCGATGGCCAGCATCGGATTATCCTCCAGCAGATACAGACTTCCTAAACTGGAATTTAATTCTGCATCTTCCGGAGCGATATCGAGGGCCACCTCGTACATTTCCCGTGCCGCCTCATAATCTCCCAGCTTCCGGTGGCAAATTCCCAAATTTACCCAATATTCCACCTTCTCCGGTTCTTTTTCACAGAGAAATTCATAACTCTCCATGGCCAATTCCGGCAAGTCCGACTCCAAATAAGCACTCCCCAGATAAATCTCCAGATGAATCCGCATCTCATCCGAAACGCCAGCTTCCCTGGCTTGCTCCAGCTTCGTTATGGCCTTGGTGTAATTGCCATCCCCATAGCATTCAAACCCCTCCTTATACAAAAGCTCTCCCTGGGCCTTTCCAATGCACCCAGTCAGGGCAAGCGTCCCCAAAATCAATAGCCAAATAAAAAAATAAGTGTATTTATTTTGTGAAAAATTTCTTCTCATAAAATGGATTCCTCCCCGGCCGGTAAAAATTATATCGAAACCATTTTACGATAAAAACCCCTAAATTACAATATCAAGGTTTGGTGGTTCATTTTTCATAAAAATTCACTTGCACTTTTTGTAAAAAATAGTATAATGAAGAATAATTGCAGTGCCAATTTGAGTAATCGGATTGGCACTCTTTTGGCGTACCGGTTCGAAAATCCCGGGTAACCGCAGCTTATTTATGTAAGAAAGAGGACAGAAGAAGTGGAAAAGAGCAGGTCAGCGGTGGTGTTGACGGAGGGACCCATCTGGCAGAAAATGATAGCCTTCGCCATACCGATTTTTCTGGGAAACTTATTTCAGCAGCTTTATAATACGGCAGACTCCCTGATTGTGGGAAACTTTGTGGGAAGCCAGGCCTTAGCGGCGGTGAGCTCCTCCGGCAATCTGATTTTTCTCATGGTGGGGTTCTTCAACGGAATTGCCATGGGCGCCGGTGTGGTCATCGCCCGATATTACGGGGCCAAGAAGCTTGACATGGTAGAGAAAGCCGTACATACCCTGGTGGCCTTCGGTCTGGTGGCCGGCGTGGCTCTGATGATAACCGGCATGACCTTTACGCCCCACATTCTCAGATGGATGGGAACCCCAAAGGATGTACTGCCAAATTCTGTCCTGTATTTTCGGATATATTTTGCCGGGTCTCTGGGATTTGTCATGTACAATGTTTTTGTGGGGATTTTACAGTCGGTGGGGGACAGCCGTCATCCCCTGATGTACCTGGTATTTTCTTCCCTGCTGAATGTGACCCTGGACCTCATATTTATTGCCGGATTTCGTATGGGTGTGGGAGCGGCGGCCTTTGCCACCATCATCTCCCAGTTTGCCAGTGCCACCCTCTGCCTGG
>CAPNGW010000025.1 GCA_948665105.1 uncultured Lachnospiraceae bacterium | reverse complement strand
CGGCCAGGCCGGAGCCATCCGTCACGGCATCGCGAGAGCTCTGCTTCAGGCAGACTCTGACTACAGACCGATTCTTAAGAGCAAGGGCTACTTAACACGTGACCCGAGAATGAAGGAGAGAAAGAAGTACGGCCTCAAAGCGGCTCGTCGCGCTCCGCAGTTCAGCAAGCGTTAATCGGCTGGATTTTTACAATCGAAAATGCTCAAAACCTCCGGAAAATCAAGGACTTCCGGGGGTTTTCTTATGCTTCCGATGCTGATTTTGTTTGACTGGATTTCGCAAGATTTGACCAAATCTGTATTATCGAAGATGGTTTTGATTTTCCCGGAAGCAACATTCGATGGTACTAAAACAAGTTGCTGACTACGCCATCCAGCTGGATGTTGACAAATTCACAAAAACAAGTATAATAAACTCATGATACACCAACTCGTGATTCAGTTGTTTGCAAAAAATGGAGGAATCTATGTTTTATTGTCGAGAAGAGGAACTTCATACCATGAATCGGCGTTATGACAAGGGGCGGTTTGAGTGCGTTGTTATCTACGGCAGACGGCGCGTAGGGAAAACCGCCTTGATTAACGAGTTCTGCAAAGGAAAGCCAACGGTTTATTTTTCCGCCTTAAATGCATCCTCACGGGAAAACCTGGAAGCGCTCTCGAAAGCCATTTATAGCTGTAAAAGTCCGGACAGCTCCAGTTTTCCTACCTATCAAAGCTATGCGGATGCCTTGGATGAAATCACAACCATGTCGGACAATAAACGAATGGTATTCGTAATCGATGAGTATCCTTATCTGGCAAAGGCAGAGAAATCGTTCTCATCACGGCTGCAGCACATTATTGACCATCAGTGGCAGAATGGACAGCTTTACCTGATTCTGTGCGGTTCTTCTATGAGTTTCATGGAATATCAGGTGTTAGGATATGAAAGTCCTCTTTATGGACGCCGCACGGCACAGTTTAAAATACAGGCACTTACCTACCGGGAGATTACAGTCTTTCATCCGAAGCTGTCGGCCCCGGATCAGGCCCTGTTATATGGTGTAACCAGCGGAATTCCGCACTATATCAATAAACTTGATCTGGAAAAGGATTTAGACGAAGCGCTCCTTGAAAATCTGTTTGATACTTCCAGTTATCTGTTTGAAGAACCGGAAAATTTGCTGAAGCAGGAGCTGCGGGAGCCGGCGATTTATAATTCCGTCATTGCGGCGATTGCAGGCGGGGCCAGTCATGCCAATGAGATTTCTACAAAAGTTGGACTTGAATCCGGCGTATGTGCAAAATATTTGAAGGTACTGTTGGATTTGAGAATCTTGAAGAAGGAAACGCCGATTACTGAGAAACCCGGAAAGAAAACAGTCTACGCCATTGACGATAACTTCTTCCGTTTTTGGTACCGTTTCGTTCCGCGAAATATGTCTGTGATCAGCGCCGGACGGATGCGTCAGGTCTATGAGCAGTCAGTAAAGCGATATTACCCGGACTATATGGGGCTTGTCTTTGAAAAAATATGCCAGGAATATCTGATGCGCTACGCAACGGATCTTCCTTTCCAGCTAAGTAATGTCGGTCAGTGGTGGGGAACCGATGGAAAAGCCAGAAAGGAGATACAGATTGACATTGTTGGGACACCGGTAGAAGGAAATGAGTATCTAATCGGTTCCTGCAAATATCGAAACGAGAAGATTGGAATGGAGGAACTGGAGCTGATTCGAAGCTATGCTTCCGTGTTTCGCAAAAATGGAATATTCCATTACTATATCTTTGCCAAGGGAGGCTTTACACCAGCACTCATGGAGGCGGCAGATAGGGGTGAGGTTACGCTTCTAACATTGAGTGATCTTTATAAATAAACCATAGTGACACGTTTTTCGGTGTCAATGCAATAAAGAAAGGGGGCGTAAACGTATTTTTTGCCGCCGATTCACATTTTGGACATGAAAATATTCTTAAAATGTGTAATCAATCATTTCAGAACCGAGGGAAGATGCTTGGACAAGATTTTGAGTACGAAAAGAATGGATAATTATAAAACAATGAAACGGCCTTCGATGCCGGTGTGTATCTGAATCTGGAGGTGAAGACCTTCCGCAAATCTAAACCATTTAATAACACACAGATAAGAACTGATAGTATTTTTTCATACGCAATAATTCCTCCTAGAAGATAAAATTTGATTTCTTAAGGAAAAGAATTGTGGTAAAATTAATATATAAGGCAATAAGATTTTAATAAACAATTCAGAACGCTTTTGAAATGTAATGCAGATGAAGAGGAGTTAGACAGGCAGTTTTTAAAGTTGCTTTTGAAATATACGAGCGGCTAAAAAGGGAGTACGGATTCAGAAAATAAATTTTCTGGGAGAGAATATTATGGCAAAACAGAGCAAAGGTTATTGTAAATATTGCGGAAAAGAATACACAAGAGGAGGAATGCTTCGCCATTTAGCATCATGTCCTCAAAGAGTAGACAGATTGAGCTATGAAAATACAAAATCAAAGTGCGGATATTTCCAGATTGTAATTACTGGAGAGTATGAATTATAAAGTGAAAAATATACTTTCAGTGGGCGAAAGCTTTTCTTATGAATATGACTTTGGTTCAACAACAAATCTGCTGCTGAATGTGTATAATTATCGGATTGGTGAAAATAATCCGAAAAAGAAAATTGTGATTTTATCACGTAATAATCCACCGGAAATATTTTGTGACCAATGTGGGACAGGCAGAGCGCAGTGGATAAATTCGGAAGGGTTTTATGATGGGAATCCATTTTGGTGTGAGGAGTGTCTGGACAAGGTAGAGGAGGAACCGGACTATATGCTGCCAGTATGTAATTCGCCGAGAATGGGTGTTTGTGGATATGAGGGAAGTGAACTTTATTCCGATCAATTTGAGCCAGATAAATCTGATGATAATGATGAAAAATAAGAAGCTAATGGGGGCGGTATTGTGCGGGATATTATTTTTGAACTACAAGATATGCAACATTTGGATTGGGCAGCCAGAAAATTGTCGCCAGGGACTCCAGGATGTTTTTTGAAAGCATACGAGACAATAGATGGTAAAAGGCTATATTATAAGATTTCCAATTATGATAGTTATCGTGGGGTGTTTGGTCATGAATGTGTGAATGAGTTAATAGTAAGCCGCCTGATGGATATTCTGGGAATTCCACATGTAGAATATCGATTAGTACATTCACTGATTATGATTGATGGGAAAGAGCAGGAAACATGGCTTTCTGTGTCTGATAATTTTCGTAAAGAAAATGAGGAAAAATTGGCGTATGATATATTTTATGATTTACAGAAGGAAAAGAATGAGTCACCATTGGAATTTGCCATAAGAAACGGATGGGAGTTATATATTTATCGGATGTTTTGTGTTGATTACTTGATTGCTAACAGAGATCGTCACGGTAGCAATCTGGAAGTTTTACGAAATGATGAGAATGATAGTATACGACTAGCTCCCTTATTTGACCAGGGTGTTTCATTGCTTTTTTCTACTTATGGAGATGAAAAAGCAATAGAAAATACAGATGTGATGCGAGATTTTCCGGTAAATAATTATATTGGTTCTAAATCATTACAGTATAATTTATCTTTGATACCTCAAGGGGTTGATTTGAAAATCAATTCATTGAAAGAAGGAAATAAAGAATATATTATCAACGGAATAGAGAATGTTCTTGCAACAAAGCATATAGATAAAATTTGGGAAATGATCTGGAAAAGGTGGTGCTATTTTGACAAGATATGCAATCAAAAGAAATAATCAAAAAAAAATAGTTTCAGTATTAAATTATGATGAAGAAACAAAAACATATACAATAGATATTCCTGATACTGTTTCTGTCAAAGAAGCTCCATTTATGATGTCCCTGTTTTTAAAAAAGGGAATCAGAAAAATGAATTCAGAGTGGAGTATGAAGTGGGTGCAGAGCAGAATAATTCCAATCAGCAGACAAAATATAGGAGAAATTCTTCGGATAAATGGAATGCGTTCTTATGATGAGCATAAGCTGTTGTTAAAAAACGAAGGGCGCAGCTGTCAGGACGAATATTATATTGAACAAATTTAAATAAATGGGAAGGGTATGCTTGAAATTATTAAAGATATAAGGATTACTGCGAAGGTGCAGTACATAGAAAGAATCTCTGAGGCTATTCGAGAGGTTCTTTTTGTATGCGATATTTTATTGAAGCCAAAGAGGATATATGTAATTTTTAAAAATTACGAAGCATATTGACTCGGAACAATTTGTGTGTTAGTATATTATAAAGTAATTTATGAAAGGCACAATGAGCATGAACGAGATATGTAACTATGTGAAGACTTTCTGCAGTGGTTCGCCTCAATTTCGCATCAGGGAAGCAAAAAATGAACAAGCCCCTAGTTATCGGATTTATAGTCAAAGTGATTTGTTCGATGATTTGACAGGCGTAAAAACAGAGACTTCGGAAAACAAAGTAATCCGAACAGAAGAGCAGGTGAGTACGCTCTTATCGGGAGATATTATTTTTAGCCTGATATCAGGAAACGCCTGCATAGTGAGCAAAGAGCATGAGGGATATCTATATACACAAAACTACGTAAAAATGTCTGTAGAATCCAACATTGATGTAAAGTTTTTGTTATATCTCTTTAATGAAGACAAATTAGTGAGAAGACAACTGCAGGCCGGACTGCAGGGGTCAGCAGTTTTGAAATATACCTTGAAACAACTGAAAGAATTGAGATTGCCTGTACTGCCATCCATGGAAAGACAAAAAATAGTTGGCGATATATATTTGAAACAGTTGAAGCTTGAAACGCTAAAATATAGAAAAGCAAAGGCAGAAACAGCATTTTTATTAGGTAAATTAGAGGAGGCTGTACACAATGAGAGAAGTAGACTTTGAAACGGAATTCATCCGATACCTTACTGGAAGAACCGTTACAGATAGTGAAATAATGGGTAATAAAAATGAGGATTTGGTTAAGGATGCCGGAACAGGGTTATTTCTCGTGAAAACCAAGTCCTGGAAGTATGAGCCTCAGATAAAAACCACGGACGCCCTTTGGGAGAATTTTAAGCAAATATTAGAACGGCATAACCAAAATACGCTGGAGCACCCACTTAGCGTCGTTGAGTTTAACCAGGTGAAAAAAATCATATCGGACTTACATACACCCTATGAAGCCGGACAATTTCTGTATGGGCTGAATGGGGTATCTCAGATTGAGATAGATTTAGATGACGGAAGACACGTGTTTTTAACGGTATTTGATCAGAAACAAATCGGCGCCGGTGATACCGTATATCAAGTTGTTAATCAGATTAAGCGTCCCGCGGTGATTGCAGGGAAACGGGATTGCCGGTTTGATACAACATTGCTGATAAATGGCCTTCCGGTGATTCAGATAGAGGAGAAGAGGGATACCCAGGATATCAATGAAGCCCTCAATCAAATGCACCGGTATATCGATGAAAACCAATACAGAGATATTTACTCAACCCTGCAAATTTTGGTTGCCATAACGCCGAATAATGTAAAATATATGGCAAATACCACGGCGGATAGGTTTGACAAGGATTTTGCATTCCATTGGCAGCGCAAGAAGGACAATTCCATTGTGCGGAACTGGAAAGAGTTTGCGGATTCTATGCTTAGTATTCCGATGGCCCATCAGATGGCAACAAATTATATGATTTTGGACGGAACACCCAATAAGCAGAGCCTGAAGGTTATGCGTCCCTATCAGGTATACGCCACCCAGAATGTGCTTGAGGGAATCAAGCATATGGATTTTGATGCAGGAGATAAAAAGGTTGGATATGTCTGGCATACAACCGGTTCCGGAAAAACCATTACCAGCTTTAAGACGGCGTGGCTTGCAAGCCGTTTGCCCAATGTGGATAAGGTTGTCTTTGTAGTGGACAGAATTGCCCTTACAGAACAGACAAGTGAGAAATACAAAGCCTATGACCCGGACGGTGATATTGAGAAGGATGCTCCAAGCGGAAGTGTTCGTGATACGAAAAATACCAGTGATTTGAACCGGAAATTAAAAAGCAAGGACAATCATATTATTGTAACCTCCTATCAGAAGCTTTCTGCTTTGGTGAAGCGGAAAAGCTTTGTCTCTCCCGACAAAAATATTGTCTTTATTGTGGATGAAGCCCATCGGAGTACCGGTGGTGACAGCTTTGAGGAAATTCAAAAAGCATTCAAAAAATCTGCCTGGGTGGGTTATACCGGAACGCCGATGTTCGATGAGACAACGAAAGGGGCGAGAACGGAGGATGTTTTTGGGGAATTACTCCATTCCTACACCATACGGGAGGCCATTGCTGATCGAAATGTGCTTGGGTTTAAGGTGGATTTTGAAACCACCATAGACGAAGAACACATGAGAACGGAGTATCTCCCTCAATTTTACAAGCTACATCACCCTGAGTGGAGCCAGGAGCAGATTCAGTATAAAATTGAAAATCTGACAGATGAAGATATCGATGATACCGTGGAACCAAGCTTTTACGATGAGAATGCGGAACATGTACGTTTGGTAGTGGCGGATATCTTTAAAAATTGGAAGAACCGTTCCAACGATGGCAGATATAATGCGATTCTTACCACGCATGTAGGCGGGAGAAGACCAAGCACCCCTATGGCGATGATGTACTTCCGTGAATTTCAAAGAGTGAATGATGAGAATCGAGCCTTGGGAAGGCCAACGCTGAAGGTTGCAGTAACCTTCAGCCTGGACACCACAAACAGTGACGGACAGCTGGAAAATAATAAAGGCCTTTTTGAGGCAATCACCGCTTATAATCAGCAGTTTGGAACCTCATTTATGATGCAGGACGCTTCGGAATACACCAAGGATGTGATTAGCCGCTTGAACAGAACTGCTCAGGACAAGCAGTATCTGGATATCGGCATTGTAGTGGACCAGCTGCTGACAGGATTTGACGCCCCGGAATTAAACACATTGTATGTGGACAGAACATTGAAGGGCGCAATCCTGATTCAGGCTTATTCAAGAACAAACCGAATTGCAGATTTGCAGGAAAAGCCCTGGGGAAGAATTGTAAATTACCGGTGGCCGGCCCAGAGTGAAAAACTCATGAACAAAGCTCTTGCCATCTATGCTAATAAGGATTCGGCAATTCTGTCGGAAGAAGGCCGGAAGCGGCAAAATGAGAGGGACGGGATTCTGGCAAAAGCATTTTACAGCATATTGAATGATGTAAAAGAGCTGGCCGGGGAATTGCGGGAGCTGACGGCAGACTTCCAAAGCGTTCCGGCCAGCGAGAAGCAAAAGGAACACATGCTGGAGCTTTTAAGGCAGTACAATGCAGGAATCGCAAAATTAAAGCAATATCAGCCGGAAATGGTGGACAGTCAAAACATAGGTTTTAATTATGAAAACCCCGATGCGTTAATTGCTTCCCTGGGAATGACCCCGGAGGAAGAAACGATGCTCACCACTGTTTTGAGCAATGAGTTAAAAGAACAGCTGGCCAAGTCAAAGCGGATACCTGTCTTTCAGATTGAGTTGAAAATGACCCATGTGAAGGATATTAAGGTGGACTATGACTATCTGACAGAGCTGGTTGAAAAATTATTAAATCAGGTGCATAATAAGGATGAGGCAGGCGCCTGTGAGACCAGAGAGAAAATCAATCAGTTTGCCAATGGTTTGGAGGATCGAAACTACGCAGAAAAGGTGAAGAATGCCGCAACGGCTATTTTTACAGGCCTGTATCCCACAGATCCGGATTTTAAGTATCCAGCAAGACTTGACAGTGGAAGTGAAATAATTATTCAAGAGGCAAACAATGTGAGTATTGACCGGCGTATGCAGGATTTTCGGATTAAATGGGGAATTATCGACGTAATTACCGGTGCCCAGATGCGTGAGCTGTTTAGCCGACATAGATATGGAGCCCAGGATCTTGATGATGCGGGGCAGATGCGGGATATTATTGCAAAAGCCTGCTTGAATTATGCTGCACTATCCCATGATAAAGAGATACAGGCTTTGCCTAAGATTAAGTATCGAAACGGATTGCGGGCCGCCATATATGAATTGGCAGATGAATTGACGGAAAGCTAGTAGTCGTGTGGGAAAGGAAATGCGGATGAATGAAATACAGTTTTTCATGTATGAGGCGGATGAAAAAATAGAAGTTGTAGTGAGGGATGAAACAATCTGGGCGACACAGCAGGCAATCGCAAAATTGTTTGGCGTTGACAGGACTTCTGTGTCAAGACATTTAAAGAATATATTTGAAACAGAGGAATTGGATGAAAAAGTGGTATGTGCAGAAATTGCACATACCACTCAGCACGGCGCAATAGAGGGAAAAAACCAGACGAAATCAGTCAGATTCTATAATCTGGATGCTATTATTTCTGTTGGTTACCGTGTAAATTCCAAAAAAGCAACAAAATTCAGAATATGGGCTACCGATGTTTTGAAAGACTACCTTCAAAAAGGCTTCAAGATTGATGTGGAACGCATGAAGCAGGGGGAGGCGGTTTTCGGAAAAGATTATTTTCGTGAATTGCTGGAGACCGTTCGCTCTATACGTGCCAGCGAGCGGAGAATCTGGCAGCAGATTACAGATATTTTTGCTGAGATTTCATATGACTATGACAAGGATTCTGAACTTACGAAGAAATTTTACGCGGAAGTTCAAAACAAGTTTCACTATGCCATCACAGGAAAAACAGCGGCAGAAATTGTTTATGACAGCGCAGACAGAGACAAAATGCATATGGGCCTTACCACGTGGAAAAATTCACCGGAGGGACGTATCCTGCAGTCAGACGTTGTGGTCGCAAAAAATTATTTGTCGGAAAAAGAGATTCGTAGATTGGAGAGAAATGTCTCGGCTTATTTTGACTATGTAGAACGGCTGTTGGAGGATGAGACACCTCTCTCAATGCAGGATTTTGCTGTGAGCATTGATGAATTCTTAAAATTTAACCGTTACGATATTTTACAGGGCCATGGTAGGATTTCTCATCAGGCGGCGAAACAGAAAGCTATGGAGGAATATAGAGAGTTTAATAAGAATCAAAGGATAGATTCTGATTTTGACAAGGAAATACGAAGGATTCAAGGAGACCGAAAATGAGTGAAGAGAAGAAGAGAGTGCCGAAGTTGAGGTTTCCGGGGTTTGAGGATGAGTGGGAACAGCGGAGGTTCTCTGAAATTGCACAAAGACTTTCTGAGACAATGGTATCTGATGCAGATACACCGTGCGTTGAGTATGAAGATGTAATAGCAGAGTTAGGAGTGCTTAATAAAGATATATATGCCAAGAATGTTGTTAAGAATGGAATAAAGTTTTCTTTGGAAGATGTTCTTTATGGAAAATTGCGTCCTTACCTTCATAACTGGTTAAATCCAGATTTTAACGGTGTTGCAGTAGGTGATTGGTGGGTATTAAAACCTATAAATGTGAACAAGAATTTTCTGTTTAGACTTATTCAAACTTCTCAGTATGATGATGCAGCAAACCAGTCTTTTGGAACAAAAATGCCGAGGGCTGACTGGAGTTTAATTTCAAATTTAGAGTTTTATGTGCCTGTTTGTATAGAGGAACAAGGTAAAATTGCACGTGTATTTGGTAATCTTGACAACCTTATCACCCTTCACCAGCGCAAGTTAGAGCGTCTTAAACAAGTAAAAAAGGAATTGTTTCAGAAAATGTTTCCAAAAGGAGGAGAAAAAATACCCGAACTTCGTTTCCCTGGGTTTCTGGAAGATTGGGAACAGCGTAAGTTGATTGAAGTCTGTGATTATGTTGATTACAGAGGAAAAACTCCGACCAAAACAGAGTCAGGAATATTTTTGGTGACTGCTAAAAATGTTAAAAATGGATATATAGATTATAGGTGTTCAAGAGAATTTATTTCGCAAAATGATTATGAAGAAGTAATGCGTAGAGGCAAACCAGAAATTGGAGATGTTTTGATCACAACAGAAGCTCCATGCGGCAATGTGGCTCAAGTAAATACAGCAAATATCGCACTTGCGCAAAGAATTATTAAGTACAGAGGACATAGTAATGTTATAGATAATACATACCTGAAACATTATTTATTGTCGCCTGTTTTTCAAAAATTATTATTTGAAAAAAGTTCAGGAGGCACAGTCCAAGGCATTAAGGGAAGCATATTACATAAACAAGATATTCAATATCCTATATTTGATGAACAAATAAAGATAGGTCAATATTTTGAAAACCTCGACCACTTCATCACCCTCCACCAGCGCAAGCTGGAACATTTACAACAACTAAAAAAAGGTTTACTACAACAGATGTTTATTTAAATCATAGAAACGAGAGGAACAAAATGCCAAATAATCAAGTACAAACAATCGCATCCAGAATATGGGCAATGGCGAACGAACTAAGAGGAAATATGGATGCATCGGAATTTAAAAATTATATTTTATCTTTCATGTTCTATCGCTACTTGTCTGAGCATCAGGAGACATACTTAGTGGAATACGGAGTGATAGATGTGATGGACGGACAAACCGTCAACGATGCATACAAGGAGCAGGCAGGCGGAGAAGAGCTTCATGACTATTTAGAGGATATTTCCGCGTCTTTGGGATATGCCATAGCCCCGGAGGACACCTGGGCCTCACTGATACATAAAATTGAAGATGCTCAGATTATACCCAGCGACTATCAGACGATTTTTGACAATTTCAATAAAAATGCAGAACTGAATGCAGAAGCATCCAGGGATTTCAGAGGCGTATTCAGCGATATCAATTTAGGAGATTCCAGGCTGGGGAGCTCAACCACTGCCCGTGCAAAGTCTCTTAATAATATCGTAAAGCTGGTAGATGAGATTGAATATAAGAGTGAGGACGGCAAGGATATACTGGGCGAGATTTACGAGTATCTGATTGGACAATTTGCGGCAAACGCCGGAAAAAAAGGCGGGGAATTTTATACGCCTCACCAGGTCAGTAGAATCCTGGCAAAGCTGGTGACCATTGATGCTGTGGAATCCGAAGAGACATTTACTGTTTATGACCCTGCCATGGGCTCCGGCTCACTGCTTTTGACTGTGCGGGATGAATTGCCGGGAGGGGAGAGGCTCGGTGCGATTAAATTTTATGGTCAGGAATTAAATACCACAACGTATAATCTGGCACGCATGAACCTGATGATGCATGGAGTTTCCTATGGTAATATGGAATTGAGAAATGCAGATACCTTGGAATATGATTGGCCAAATGGCATGAATGAAAAGGGAATCGATGACCCGATATGCAGCTTTGATGCTGTGGTGGCGAATCCTCCTTATTCGGCAAAATGGGACAATCGGGAAACGAAATTAAAGGATTCGCGTTTTCATGAGTACCGTAAGCTGGCCCCTGCTTCAAAAGCAGATTATGCGTTTATCTTACATAGTATTTATCATCTTGGAACTGAGGGGACCATGGCGATTGTTTTGCCCCATGGCGTGCTGTTTCGTGGGGCGGCGGAGGGTGTCATTCGTGAGATTATAATAGGAAAAAATTTTCTGGATGCAGTAATCGGTTTGCCGGCTAATCTGTTTTATGGAACCAGCATACCCACAACGATTCTGGTATTTAAGAAAAACAGAAAGACGAAAGATATTTTATTTATTGACGCAAGCAAGGATTTTGAAAAGGGCAAAAACCAGAATCATTTAAGCGATGCGCATGTGGAAAAAATTGTCCGGACATACAAGGAGAGAAAGGATATTAAAAAATATGCACACTGTGCTCTGCCAGAGGAGATTCAGAAAAATGATTACAATTTAAATATTCCAAGATATGTGGATACGTTCGAGGAGGAGGAGCCCATTGATTTGACAGAGGTGTTAAGGGAAATTGAAAGAGACAATACAGAAATCGCGGCACTGGAAAAAGAAATCAAAGAGCAGCTGAAGCTTTTAGGTGTAGAACTATAATGCATGCCAAGAAAGAATTGGCATTTGGGGGGGATGCGTATGAAGATTCCAAAGGCAAAAATAGAAGAAAGAGCTATTGGTGCATTAAGTGCTATCGTTGATATGCATCCGACAATGCGTGGGCAGTTTCGCACCATGGATAAAGAGATGAGCTGGGATGGGTACATTTGGATTTTCAATGGTCAATCAGATCAATGCAAGGATTTTTTTGATGATAAGGTATCTGTGCAAATTAAAGGACATATTGACCGGAAAGAGCGGTATTTGAATAAACAAAGAATTACATACGCAGTAGATCTGGCGGATTTAAAGGTCTATTTTAAAAGTACAGGTGTGCTTTACTTTCTGGTGTTTATGTCAGAAAGCGGGGAGAAGAGAGAGGTTTTTTATACTTCCTTGTTTCCTTCAAAAATAAAGGCGTATTTGGAGGAAGCTGAGAAAAAAGGAAACAGGAAAAATAAGAGCATTCCGTTCACTAAATTAGAAAAAGATCCGGAAGACTTGTATATTATTGTGAAACAATTTAGTATAGAATGTAAAAAACAGGGATTTGGTGATGGGCCTATCGTACAAAGTACCATAGAAGAAAAAGACATAGGTAACGTAGAAACGATTGTGGCGCTGGCGGTAGGTGCAAGTGATGAAAAGGATTTTTTGAAAAAATTGTCTACAGGGAATGTCTGCATATATGGGAAGGTGCAGGGAAGCTCTATCCCTCGTCCGATAACGTGGAAGGATACTTCCGCTGAAATGTTTGAAAGGGAAGCAGGCAGAGCTACAGAGATAAAACGGTCTTTGTATTATATAGAGCAGTAAGATGGATTTCATAGATGCAGAAACGAAAGCGTGACCGATAAATGGCAAATGATTTTTCAAGAGGGAAGGTCTGGCAGAATATTGTGGGTCAGTCCATTCCCCTGATTCTGGCACAACTGGTGCAGTTATTATACAATGTGGTAGACCGGGTCTACCTTGGTCATATGCCGGGAGAGAGTAGCCTTGCCTTAACCGGGGTGGGGCTGGCCTTTCCCCTGACCACCCTGATTGCGGCTTTTACTAATCTCTTTGGAACCGGTGGCGCGCCGCTGTTTTCCATCGCCCGTGGGGCAGGAAATCAGGAGCGGGCAGGGAAGATTCTGGGAAATACCTTTTCCCTTCTGCTTGGAAGCTCCGTCTTCATTTTTGCTCTCTGCTATTGGCTTCGGGAGCCGGTGTTGTTCCTCTTCGGGGCCAGTGAGTCTTCCTATGTCTATGCGGACACTTACCTTCGCATTTACCTGTGGGGGACGCCCTTTGTGATGTTGGCTACAGGCCTCAACGGTTTCATCAATGCCCAGGGATTTCCCAGGATGGGTATGGTCACCATGCTATTGGGAGCGGGCTTGAATCTTATTCTGGACCCCCTCTTTATCTTCGTGTTCCATTGGGATGTGGCCGGTGTGGCGGCAGCTACCGTCATAAGCCAGATGATTTCGGCGGTGTGGGTGCTTCGTTTCCTTACGGGGAAGCGAGCCATAGAGCCTCTTCGGAGAAGCTGTATGAGGGTGGACTGGAAATTAGCCCGGGAGATTACCGGGCTTGGTATGGCGGGATTCATCATGCAGGGAACCAGCTGCCTGGTTCAGGTAGCTTGCAACGTCACCCTGAAAAGCTACGGCGGAGATTTGTATGTGGGAGTTATGACCATTATCAATTCCGTCCGGGATATTTTATCTCTGCCGGTTTCCGGGCTTACCAGCGGCTCTCAGCCGGTACTGGGCTATGATTACGGAGCCAGGCGGTATGGGCGTATCCGCCAGGGCATCCGCTTTACGGCAATCCTTGGCATTACCTACACGGTGGTAGCCTGGCTGGTGGTGATTCTAAGCCCCCGCCCACTGCTTTCGATTTTTTCCTCGGATGCAGCCATTTTAAAGGCTGGGGAGGATGCCTTGAAGCTATATTTCTTTGGCTTTTTCTTTATGGCCTTTCAGTTTTCCGGCCAGACCACCTTTACGGCCCTTGGTTACTCCAGGCAGGCAATTTTCTTCTCCCTGCTTCGAAAGGCCTTTATTGTGGTGCCGTTGACCTTGCTGTTGCCCAGGCTGGGCCTTGGTGTACGTGGTGTGTTTGTGGCGGAGCCTATTTCCAATGCCGTGGGCGGGTTGGCCTGCTTTTTCACCATGTACTTCACCGTGTACCGGAAACTGGGAAAGAGAGAGGAGAAATGACATGTTAGGAACCATCGTAAATACCGGCACCATCTTAGCCGGAAGTCTTATAGGAAGCTTATTAAGGAAAAGCATTAAGGAAAAATATCAAAATGCCCTCTACACTGCCATGGGCCTGGCGGCCACCGGCCTTGGCATCAACGCCGTGGTCAGCCATATGCCGGACAGTAAATATCCGGTGCTGTTCATTGTCAGCTTGGCTCTGGGCAGCCTGGTGGGGACCATGTTAAATATTGACGGAAGATTTCAGAGTCTTGTGGGGAAATTCTCCAAATCCAATCTGGGACAGGGGCTGTCCACGGGAATTTTGCTCTACTGTATCGGGACATTGTCCATTCTGGGGCCGGTGATGAGTGCAGTCTATGGCGACAATACCTATCTTTTCACCAATGCCACCCTGGATTTGGTAACCTCCATGGTATTGGCCTCCACCTATGGCATTGGCATGACTCTGGCAGCCCCGGTGCTGTTCTGCTGGCAGGGAGCCATTTACCTTATTGCCCGTTATGGAGCAGGAGGTTTCTTTACCGAAGACATGGTGGCGGAGCTTTGCATTGTAGGTGGATTTCTCATTGCCGCCTCCGGCCTGGGGATTTTAAAAATCAAGGATTTAAAGACCTTGAATTTGCTTCCGGCCTTGGCGGTGCCCATCTTGTTTTTTGTAATTCGAGAATTTTAGAATCAGGATGCATGATAAGAATGCGCCAAGGAGACAATAAAACTATTGATTTCCTGGCGTACTCGTTATATTCTGAAGATATAATAATAAAACGGCAAATAGCAGAAGGAACTATAATTCAACACGGAATGACAGAATTTTTGTTGACAGAATCTTTGGCAGAACGAATGAGGTATTGTAACGAAGAAAGGATAGAATATATGGAGAAATTATTTGATTTAACAGGGAAAACAGCAGTTGTAACCGGAGCAAGCTCCGGCCTGGGAGCCAGCGCGGCAGTAGCCTATGCCAGAGCCGGG
>CAPNGW010000024.1:452-15273 GCA_948665105.1 uncultured Lachnospiraceae bacterium | reverse complement strand
GTAACGGTGGTTCCCAGTCTGATATTTTTCTGTTTTCCATATGCCAGAAGCCTCCCGTTGATATCCCAAAGCATCTGCTCCCAGGTTTGTCCCACGGATTTCATATCCGGCCCAAAGGGGGCCTTTTTCAACTCCCCCTCAAACCATTCCTGAAATCGGCAGATTACGGTGGCGCTGGCCAGCTCTCCCTTTGCCAATCCGCCCATGCCGTCGCAGACAACAGCCAGCAGTATTTCCCCAAAGGGGGTTGCGGCGTGGCGGATGAGAGCACTGTCCTGGTTGGTGTTTCTGCTGATACCGATATCGGTGTCAGCCGTTGCAAGAAAATGCATACATTCTTCTCCTTTCGCTGTTTTTAAATCATATCCTTGGGGAAAAGTAAGCTCCGATTAGAATTTTTCGCCGAAAAAGAGCGCAGGAAAGAAACCATGTAACAAGTATGAAATCAAAATAATGTGTGAAAAAGTAAAATGATGTGCTTTTTTGAAAAGCTATGACTTCTCTGATTATAAGAAAATAACTTGAAGGCAGGATAAGGCTGCCAGTATGGTTATTATATACCCATGGGGGATAATTTGCAACCGGAAATTTTGTGTTTTTGAAGGACAAAATTTATCTTTTTGCAGGACGCCCGGGAGTTACACTTCTAGCTGTTATTTAATAGTTAGTGACAATCTGCCCATTTGTCTGCTTCTTCCTACCTAAATTATAACAATTCCATATATCTGCCGCACTGAAAATCAAACTTGCCGCTTCCCCATTTTTTATAGAATTCCTCTGTATCTTTTTTGAAAATATGTACCCGAATCAGGCACGATGACTTGTAGTAATATTCCTTCAGGGCACTGTGATTGATTCATCATGCCTCGAAGGACGTTAGATTTTTTGAAACTCCTAATGATTTATGATTTGTGTGAAATCTGCTTTATAAATTCTTCCATGGAAGTTGACTTCACCGCCAATTCTATCCATACTTCCAGACGGTTCAAATCTGGCTCTGAATGAATTATCTCCATCAGAGATTCCGGAATAGTTCCGAATTTTTGCAGAAAATGCTCTAAAATATCTCTGGTTCCCTGCAAATTCCCTTCTCTGCGTCCTTCCTCTCTCTCGTCCTGAAGCAATTCTTCCAACGTCATAAAGCGTTCCTCCATCTCTCGGCTCACCTTCACTTTTCGGACAGCTCTCTGGAGTTTCTCCACATAGGAGTCTCCGTACTCTTTCTCGCTGTCGGCAAGATTAGCACCTACAAACTTCAAAAATGATACTAATTCTCTCGGAACTTCCGCCTCGTTATTTCCTTTCGTATTCAGGATAATAATCTGTCGTTCATCCTGAATTTCTGCATAATCCGTTTCTTTGCAACAGTTACGGAATGTATACCGATATTTCCCCTGCCCGAACAAGTCAAAATCACAGATAAAAATAACAAAAGTCTTCGGCAGTTCTGCATAATCGCTTCCACTCTGTAACAATTCCATATCCATCTGACTCTGGTAGTAACGGCTTCGTTTTCCTAAAGCCGGTTTTTTTGTAACCTGCATTTCCACGTTGTAGCGAGTATTATGCTCATCCTTTGCATACACGTCCAAACGGACACCCTTGTACTCCGGATGATAAATCATGCTCCGCTCTTTGCTGACTTCTATCTGTGCAATCTTAATACCGAGCGTACACTCAAGAAATTTCCGGCAGTTCTCAGGATCGACCATTACTGCGCCAAACATAAAAGTGTCTTTCAGCGTAAGTTCCTTTAATGTTCTTCTCAATATAACCCCTCCACTTTACAGAGGAATTCTATTTGCTTATTATAACACAGCGCGGCTCAACTGTCTTTAAAAAAATGATTTTTCTTTCAATCCAATAGGTTATTCTATAAATCATAAAAATAAGGAACGTTGTCATCATCATATCCTTGTGAGTCAATCATATCAATATAACAAACTTTTAATTTATTATTTTCATCCATCATTGCTGTAATGCAATAGAACTCATCACTCGGCATAATTGTCAGCCAGTGATAACCGTTATCGCATACAACCACATCTTTGTTATTGTATTTCCATAGTTGCTTATCTGAAACAGAAATGATATTTAATAATCCAAGATACCCTTTGATTGCAGAGGTGTCTACTTGTTTTCCAATTCTGTTTTTTGAGATGATACATTTCCATTCGTCGTATGTTAATCTACATTTGTACATTGATATACTCCTCTCAAATTTTTCTCCCCTACTCCACTTCTATCCTTTCCCGGGACAGGTGGATTCTTATGGTGGTGCCTTCTCCCGGGGCGGAGGAAGCTGTTATCCGGTGGTTTAATTTTTCGCAGATTCTGCGGCATAGGTAAAGGCCGATGCCACTGGCCTTCTTATCACTTCTTCCGTTGTAGCCGGTGTAGCCCTTTTCAAAAATCCGCGGAAGGTCCTCCGGGGCAATGCCGATGCCGGTATCCCGAATGCAAAGGGTGAAAGGCGCTTCCATGATGATTTCGATGGAGCCGGATTTCGTATATTTCAGGGCATTGGAAAGCACCTGCTCCACCACAAACAGGAGCCATTTTTCATCGGTGAGTACGGTGGTATTTACAGGATCGTACTTTAATTGAATTTTCCGGTAAATGAACTGGGTGGAATAGTTGCGCACAGCCTGACGAATAATTCCATCTAAATCATACTCAGCAATCACATAGTCGGTGGTGTCGGAATCCAGACGGAGAACCACCAGCACCATTTCCACGTACTGTTGAATCCGCTTTAATTCCTCCATCAGTTCACGGTTAACAGGCGTATCCTCTCTCTGGAGCATCAGCTTCATGGCCGCAATAGGGGTCTTAATCTGATGGGCCCAGATGGTGTAGTACTCCGTCAGCTCCTTGTAACGGTGGCGGCTTTCATCCACCGCCTCCTGCTTCTCCCCATACAGAATCCTTAAAAGCACCTGATATTTCAATTCCAGCCCGTGGTCTGTGGCCGGCAATTTCTCCAGAGTGATACCCACCTCCTGCTCCATCAGGGTCAGCTCAAGGTATTTTCTGCGAAAATCTCCATAGCTCCAAAGGAGAACCAGAAGGCCCAGAAAGCCACAGATGGCCGCACCGTACAAGACGGCGGCCAGAGGCAGGTTATAGAGGGAAAACAAGATAAGAAAAATAAGGGAAAACAGGATGCCCATCCCGATTCCCTTCCGGTGTATCCGCATATAGGAAAAAAACAGTCCCTTCTTCCTTACCGTATGTTTCATATATTCTGCACCCTCTGTCAGTAATTCTGTCTATACCGCATTTATGCAAATGCATACGTCTACTGTATCAGATATCCCATTCCCTTTTTGGTGGTGATAAAATCCGTTAAGCCTGCGCTCTCCAGCTTCTTCCGAAGCCGGGTCACATTGACGGTCAGGGTATTTTCATCCACGAAGCTGTCGGTCTCCCACAGCCGCTGCATCAGCGTTTCCCGGCTCACCACCTTTCCCTTCTGCTCCATCAGGGTCAAAAGAATCCGGTACTCGTTCCTGGTAAGGTCAAGTTTCTGCCCCTGGTACACCAGGGAAGCATCCGCGGTATTCAAAAAGGCCTCCCGGTGGGACAGCATCGCCGACTCCTGTCCGAAATCGTAGGTCCGCCGCAAAATGGCCTGCACCTTTGCCAAAAGCACACTGAAGTCAAAGGGCTTCGGGATAAAATCATCCCCGCCCATGTTCATGGCCATAACAATATTCATATTGTCCGAGGCGGAGGAAAGGAACACAATGGGAACCTTGGATATCCTGCGAATCTCACTGCACCAGTGATAACCGTTGAAAAAGGGCAGGGAAATGTCAAGAAGCACCAGCTGGGGTGCAAACTCCGTGAATTCCAGAAGTATATTCTGGAAATTCCCTGCACATTTTACCGTAAGACCCCAGGCGCTCATCTGCTGCTCCATGGCGCTGGCGATGGCCATATCATCCTCCACAATCAGAATCCGGTACATGCTTTCTTCCTCACTCTCCTCTTCCAGGCATCTGTTTCAGTCAGACCTCCTTATAGTGCTCCTTTAACAGCGCAATCTCCGCCGCATAGCCTAAAAGCTCATTGGGTGTCTCCAGGAAAAAGGGAAGCTCCCTAAGAGACGGGTGATTGATGATGCGCACCATGGCAGGAAGGCCAATACTGCCCTCCCCGATTTTCTCATGCCGGTCCTTGTGGCTGGAAAATGGGTTCTTACTGTCGTTTAAGTGAATGGCTTTCAAGCGATCAAGTCCGATAACCGCGTCAAATTCTTTCAGGACTTCCTCCAGATGATCCACAATGTCATAGCCCCCGTCGTACACATGGCAGGTATCCAGGCAGACACCCATCTTATCCTTAAGCTCCACCTTGTCAAGAATGCTTCGAAGCTCCTCAAAGGTCCGTCCCACCTCGCTGCCCTTGCCGGACATGGTTTCCAAAAGCACAACCGTCTTCTGCTCCGGCTTTAGCAGCTCGTTTAGCATTTCCGCAATATAGTCAATCCCCGCATCCGGGCCCTGTTTAACATGGCTTCCAGGATGGAAATTGTACATGGATTCCGGCAGGTAGGACAGGCGGTACAAATCGTCCGCCATGGTATTTTTCGCAAAGGTGCGAAGGCCCTCATCCTTGGCGCAGGCATTGAGGGTATAGGGGGCGTGGGCCAGAATATGGGCAATTCCCTGCTCCCTGGCAAAGGCCGTATAGGCTTCCATATCCGCCACATTCAGGGGCTTGGCCGAGCCGCCTCTGGGGTTTCTGGTGAAAAACTGAAAGGTGTTGGCTTTTATTTTAACTGCCTCCTTCCCCATGGCCAGGTAGCCTTTGGAGGAAGATAAGTGGCATCCGATTCTAAGCATATGGTTCTCCTTTTCTTATGTCAGTTTTCCATCATTATAAGCTTTCAGGGGACGAAATTCAATAGAAAATCTATTCCTCCTTCACCACTGCTGTTACGGTCACGATATTTTTTCCGTTCTCATACCGGTACGCAACAGTATCCATCAGCTTTTTCACCATATAGATGCCAAGGCCACCCTCCTTCCGCTGGGAGGCAGGTAGTGTCACATCCGGATTTTCCTGCTCCAGGGGATTATAAGGCGCGCCGCTGTCCACAAAGGCCAGCTTCACCTGTCGCTCCCACAGCCACAGCCGCACCGACATATCCTTACTTCCGCTGTAGTGAACCACGTTGCTTAAGATTTCATCAATGGCAATATCCACCTGGGCCTGCACCGATAAAAGCCTCTCCTTTGCGGCTAAGGCATTGTCCACCCAATCTGTCACTTCGGGAATATTCTCAATGGCCGCCACCACCGTCAGTTCCTGACGCTCCATAAAGGATTTGAACTTCAAGGCCAGCATGGTAATATCGTCAAACTGGGGCGCCTCCTTCACGAAACTGTCAATATCCGCCTGGATGGAGGCAAGTAATTCCCTGGGCTCCTGTCCGACACAGCGGTTTAGGCAAGTAAGAAGCCGCTCCAAACCATAGAGCTCCTCATTGGCATCAGTGGCCTCTGTGACACCGTCCGTATAGAGATAGAGCATATCACCGGGCTTCATCAAAAAGGTTGCCTGCTCATAGGCCATATCCTCAATTCCCGCCAGTACAAACCCACTGGCAGTCTGTAGATATTCATAGCTTCCGTCCTTTCTGAAAATGGCGGGCGGTTCATGACCGGCATTGACACAGGTAACGATTCCCGTGGAAAACTCCAGCACCCCCAGCCAGGCCGTCACAAAGAGGGCCGAATTATTCCCCTCACAAAGCTGATTATTCGTATGCATAAATGCCACCGCCGGAGATTCCCCCTGCTGCACATGATTTTTGATCAGCGTCTTTGCAATCACCATAAAAAGCGCCGCCGGAACGCCCTTGTCGGAAACGTCCGCCATAACCACCGCCAGATGGTCCTCGTCCACCAGGAAAAAGTCATAAAAATCTCCGCCCACCTCCTTTGCGGGGGTCATGCTGGCATAAATATCAAATTCCTCCTTATCTGGAAAGGCCGGAAAAATCTGGGGCAGCATATCCGCCTGAATCTGTGTGGCAACGGAAAGCTCCGCGCCGATGCGCTCCTTCTCCGACATCACTGCCGCCAGGTTGGCAATATATTCCTTAAGGCCCACTGCCATCTTGTTAAATGCTTTTCCAAGAAGCTCCACTTCATCCCCGGTTACAATCTCCAGCGAATAATCAAGATTACCGGAACTGATAATCTCAGCCCCCTCCTTAAGCTTCAAAAGGGGTCGGGTAAACCGCACCGCAAACCGTTTAGAGCTTATGGTCACACCCAGAAGCGTCACACCGAAAATGGCAGTCAGCACCAGGATAATAAGCCCCGTAATCCCCACAAGGCCCAGCAGATTGTTTCCATTAAGCTCCACCATGGTTTCCTCCAGCCTTGCCACAGTCTCCGTGATTGTTGCGTCCTCCCGGCTTACAACCGTCACCATGGACCAGTTGGTATTTTCAAGGGGCGCATAGGCTGCGAACACCTCCTGCCCGTCAATCCGGCTCTCCTGAATACCCACCAGGCCCTGGCAGATATTTTCCGAAAGAATCCGAAGCTCCTGATTTCTGCTCTCCTTTAAAATACTGTCAAGCCCTACCTCACTGCCTGCCTCCGTCTGGGTGTTGGGATTTACAACTACCTTGGAATTCTCCCGGTTCACCATAAAGTTAAACCCGGTTTCCCCGATTTTTGAATTCGCCACCAGCTCCGCTAATTTATCTGTGGTACCGCCACTTCCTGCCACTCCCATAAGCTGGCCATCCACAACCACCGGAGAAGCACAAATCACGGAGCTGCCTCTTCCGGAGGAGTCCGCCACCGTGTCAGTCCAATATATGTCTCCCGCCTTAAGGCTGCCGGATAAAAAGGCCTCCTCCACGCCGGTATACCACCCGCTCTTCCGTCCATCATAAGCAATCATCTGCTGTGTTTCCAAATCCGCCAGCACATCAAGTCCGCTGTCCGCATAGCAAAAATATGTGGCCGAAAATCCGGAAAAACTCCCGTCCTCCTGGCAGGCATTTTGAATCTGCCCCAGGGCATTTCCAAGAAAGGTGGCAAGATACCGCTCTTCGTTTATGGTATATTGACCGGGCTTCAGCGCTCCGTTAATTTCAGCCCCAATAATCCGGTTCTCCAGAAAATCCCCATTCTTACTGTACGCTTCCCCATATACAATGGATTCCGGAATCAAAAGCTCCTCCGGGCACCGGATATGGATGGAATAAGAGAACGCATTGTTCCCATGGCTCCAAAAACCCGGCAGGCGGCTCTCATCATATCCCTTCAGGTAATAATCAGCGTTTGAAAGAATTTCCGTCATCTGGTCTGCCACCAAAAGAGTCTGCCATTCCCCCTGTAAAACCAGGGCGTCCGCAGTTGCCGCCTTTTCCTGGGCCAGCGCCAAAAGCTGCTTTTGAGTCTGCTCCTCCAGCTGTTTCGTGCTGCTTATCTGCACCTTTGCGCTGAATTCCACGTTATTCATAAAAACTCTGTAAATGAGAAAGCTTCCCCCCACAAGGACACACAAAAGCATGACGCCCAGGGAAATCATGGAAATCCGCATAAGCAAGGATTGCAGCTTATTCTGAAAGCTCTTCTTCATAGGAAACATCCCTCTTCTCTAAAATGTAATTAAGCAGCTCCGCTCCTCCCTGTTCCAGCACAATATCCTGGTACCGTTCCAGGCAGCGGGCCGTGTGAACCAGCATAAGATATTCTCCTTTCCGGTTTAAGGGCTTGATTCCGCAGAAATAAAAGCCCTTTTTTCGGAAAAATGCATACATTGGGCCCAGGGAGGGGGTCGTCATATTAAGATAGGCCAACGCTGTGCCGTGCTCCATCCCGTCAAATTCCTTAAGGGATTCCTCAAGGGTCTCCTCAAAAGCCTCTGCCGCTTCCTGAATCACCCATTCTGCCTTCTCATGCTCCGCCTTGCTTTCATAATACCACACATTCTCCGGCTCGTAGGCATTTTTATCCATGGGCAATATCTTAAGTGATACCCCAAGCTGATGGTACCGCTCCTTAATCCAGGCTTCATGCACCCTTGGCGCATAAATGGTTCTGGCGCTTTCCTTTTTCAGACTGGTACAATAAACAGACTGGGTCATCTTCGTATTTGGCTCATACTTAAGGGTGGGCACCA
This sequence comes from uncultured Lachnospiraceae bacterium, assembly GCA_948665105.1. GTDB lineage: Bacteria > Bacillota > Clostridia > Lachnospirales > Lachnospiraceae > 14-2. The sequence continues at coordinate 7,116 of CAPNGW010000024.1, read as the reverse complement.
TCCGCTCATTCTTGTAAAGCATCAGCCGAAGGCCGCACAGCGTGTATCCCCGGCTCATAAGACTGTGCTGGCTCACCGGATTGTACGTCACCACATCCGCATAGGCCGACTCCGCCTCCGGGAAAGCCTTTGGCAGACGCTCCATCAAATCGTTGAGCTGTGCGGAGGCTATCCCGCCCCCGGAATATGCCGGAAGCACATTTCGAAGGGTCAGTAAAATGCTGTCTGCAAAGGGCCCCTCCTTCCCCACCGCCCCAAGCACGCTGATAATGTCACCGTCCTTAAGCTCCCCCACCGTCAGACAGAGACGCCGGGCGGCAATTTCCTGCCGGATAAAATCTTTGTCAAGATACTCCTTGTAGGGGTATCCGTCCTTGTAAAAGGCCTGCACGCACCTGACATATTGGGGGAAATCCCAATCCTCATAGGCCCGGAATCTGACTTTTTTCTGCTCACCGTTTTTCTCAAATACATATTCCATGAAATCTTAAACCTTTCTACCCCACGAAGGTAAATGCCTTCTGCATAATTTCCTTATAATAGGCATCCGTAATTACCGCGCAGACCTTCACCGTATTCTCCACCTGGCCTACCTTTTCCTCATCGCTTCCAAAGACAAACTGGCTGGCACGGGCCATAAGGTGTCCTCCCTCGGAATCCATGAAAAATCCTCCAAATTTCAGTTGATAGTTCACCTGATTGAGATAGGCGCACACCTGCTCTCTGGCCTCCTTTGGCACCTGAATGCCAAAATCCACATAGAATACAAAGAGATTTTCCTCCTCAAAGCACATGCCGAAGGAGTCCCAGTCTCCGTTATCTCCACTGATGATGATACCCAGATGGTCTGGTACAGCTTCCCCGGTGGGTACTACCGCCATGGGCAGATTGATGTTTTTACAAAATTGTTCAAATGCTTTTCTTAATGTCATAATTTATGCTCCTTCTTCTATGCGCTGCTGCTCCTTGGCCAATTCTGTAACTGCCTCCACGATATTCTCAGACTCTGCACCTGCCTGTTTCGTTCCCTCTGCAGCCACCTGGGCCTCCTTAAATTTGCCCGGTATATTCGCCCCTGCAATCTTATCCGCAAATTCCTGGAAGCCTCCAGCTTTGCCAAGAATCTTTTTTAAGCCCTCCGCAGCGGTAAAGGTTGATGTTTCTTTATATAATTCCTCACATTCCCGTTTGGAAATCTCCAGCTTTGCCCTGGCCTCCCGCAGCTTCTGCAAGGGTTCCCTGGCCTTTTCAAGAACCTCCTTGTAGTATGTAACCCGTTCCTGCTCATAGGCCATAATCTGGTCATAGCCCCAGCTTTGCTTCGCAAATCCCTTCTCCGCTTGGGAAATACTTTCTTTCTGGTCCCGCTGAAACCGTTTGCCGCCTCCTGCTTCCTTGTATTTCTCCCAGACAGTGGTATCATCATCCGCTGCATTGAGCATGGCAAGCCTTGTGGAATGGCTCTTGGACACCTCCTGCTTCCGCTTCTTTTCATATTCCAGAATCATCTTCGGGGTCATAACCTTTTCCGGGTCCACCGCTTTATCATACCCGATGGTTTTCTTCACATTCCAGTGGTGGGCAAGGGAATTCCATCGATCCTTCTTTCCCGTACCGTCCTCCTCCACCATTTCCCGGTAATTTCTTTCCAACTGCTCATAGCTTAAGTCCTTCCACTCGCCCTCAAGCATCTCGATGCGCGCATCATGCTTTGCCCCAATCTCGCTGACACGGCCTCTCTCATACTTAAAAATCTCCCCAGGAGTCACGACAGCAAACATTTTTTCTTCCAGCATCTTTTCATAATTCTTTCCGCCTCCGAATTTTTTGTAAGCCTCAATGATTTCTTCATCGGGTTTTCCCTGCTCAATAAGACCTATAAGCTTCTGGTAACGTTCAAAATGACCTCCCATTAAGACAGTATTCAGTTCCTCACGCTCTTCTTTTCCCGCCATTAATAACTTTTTGTTCCGAGTGAAAGCGTTTTGGCGGGAAGCCTTCCTGGCCTCAATGGATTCATATCGGATTAAATCGTCAATGCAAGCCGTATCCTTCTTGATTCTGTCTCCGCCCCACTCATCCCGAAACCGGCTGCCGCCGCCAATACTCTTGTAAAACTGCCAAACCTCCGCATCACTTCGCTCACTGGCAGAAGTATTTTCCACAGCCATGGCCTGTCCTTCCACTGCCGGCTGCGGAATCCCCATAAAATCCCGAAGCTGGCGCAGGCGTTCCCGGTGAACATCGCCAACGCTGTTTACCGCATCCTTCATACTTTGAAGCATCAGCCCCGGCTCATTCAGCTTGCCTTCTCTGAAAGCAGTCAGAATTCCGGCTCCTTTCTCTATCTCGTTTCCTTTTCCGGTATAATATGTCTCCTTTATCTTATTAATTTTTAATTTCCGTTCTTCCTGATTCTTAATGGCAGAAGCCTCCTTGATTCTTGCCTTCAGCCAATCAATCCGCTTCTGATGCTTCTCTTTATCCTTTTTCCTCTTCACAGCTTCAAGCCGTTCTTCTTCATAGTGCAGTATCATATCCAGAGAAAGCATACTCTTTATGTCCTCATCGGCCCGCTCTCGTTCACTCCATTTCTTGTATTTCTCCTTAATATAATATAAATTCGCTTTCTCCGTTGTTCCATCTGCCCTGGTGTAGCTATAGTCGTCTTTATTAGACAAGAGACTGCTATCCTGAACCTTTTTTGCATATTCCATCCCCTGTCCCGCATTTATCTGCTGCTCCAGCCGGTTCATATGGGCAACGCGCTTTTCAATATCTGCTTTTCCTTTTCCCTGCTTCTCTGTCTGATATTCTAAAAGCCGCCGCTTCTCATACATGAGAATGTCCTGCTTGCTGGCAGTTCTCGCCGCCTTCCTGCCGCTGGTGAGAAATTCCAGCTTCCCCTCCGTCTTTGTCACATCCTTATACCACAATATCGCCTTCTTTTCAAGCTCACTTCCCTTCTTCTCGTCCGGTTCGTTCAGAATCTGCTTTTTCCATTCATTCAGAGCTTTTACATAACGCACATGATCGCCCGCCCTGGTTTCCAGCGCACCCTCCTCGTAATTCAAAAGATCGTTGATGTCCAGGTGGTTATCAAGGAGATGCTCAAACATCATACTGCCCTTTAATGTTTCTTTGTAATACCTGGTAAATTCAGGATTTGGCTCATTCAGCTTATCTTCTCCAATATTTAGCTCTCTCTGCTTGTCTGTAAGAAGCGCGATACGCTCCGTATGCTTCTTGGTTTTCTCCTCTCTGCGCCCCTTCTCATACTGCAGAAGGGTATCCCTGTCTCCAAATTTTCCCATCTGGCTTAGCAGCATTTTTCCGCCCAGCTCCTTGTAATACTTTAAAAATCCTGAATTGGGTGTATCCAAATCCTGAATATTGTTAGCCGCAATGTAGCTTTCCAGCTGATCCAGCCTGGTCTGATGCTTTTTCTGACGCTCCTTGAGTCTCCCTTCCTCATAATGAATCAGGTTTTCCCTGGAAGCCACCTGCCGCACAGCCTTTTCATGATCTTCACTGCTCTTGGCTCTCTTTGCCCCCTTACCCTTATAGAGCTCCCTGTAGCGAGCCAGGGCTGCCTGGTCACGAGTTTCCTCCTGCCCATGGAAGCCTTTGCTCCATTCCTCCATAGCATTTGCACGCTTCACATGCTTCTTGATTCCCTCATTGGCCATGGCATTATTTTCGATCCACTGGTCGCTGGCTAAAAATGCTGTAATCGTTTTATCAATCCGCCGGCCGTCCATTTCGGCCACCTCCACCATAGCCAGCAGTTCCTCCTGCTTATCCTTTAGCTCGTCCATCAGCTTGTTGTATGCCTCGCTGCCCTCCGCCCCGGCCACAACAACATTATTCTCTCCTATCTGCTGGCGGATTTCACGAATTCTTAAACAGATGGCCTCCATTTTCTCCACACTGTCGCTGGTATTTATCGTCATGGTTTCCAGCCTGTCATTTTCCTCCACCCGCAGTCCGTACTTGTCCTTTTTCCGGTCTAAAATCTGCCCTCCAAAGGCATTCAATTCCAGGGAGCTGTTTTCCCGCTTCCAGCTTCCAATAGAAGTAAAGGGAGAATCCGGTTCGTTCTTCACAAGGGTAAGATCGGCCCTTAAGTCCCCCAGGTGCCATTCCTTAAAGGTATAGTTATACAATTCCTTTTCCCAGTCAAAAAGCTTGGAGGCGGTCTTTATGCTCATGCCCACGCTGCCATTCAAATCAACACCGGCTGCAAGCTGCGCCTGAAGCGGGCCTGTGAGCTTTGCGCTTTCATTTTGACGCTTATGAATCCCAAGCTCCACCGTTGTCTGTGCAAAGGTTCCGCCCTCCAGATTACCCTCTATCGTTCCGTTGGCCCAGACTCCCCCCGCCAGCTCAAGAAGGTAGCCAATACCTGCGGACAGCGTGAGACTTAAGGTTGCTCCCACTTTTCCCCGAAGGCCTACGGTCACGGCAAAAATCTTTTCAATATCCGGATAGGTTACCTTCACAATCTGCCCGTCCTGAACCTGGTACTCACCCTCCAGCTCATTGGCATTGCGAAGCTCTATGCCGCCGTTTATGCCAAAGGAATATACCGGCGACAGCTCCACGTTGAAATATACCCCCGGGAAAAGCATAAACTTTGCATCCAGGGAAAGTCCGCCATCCTCCTTTTCTTCCTCCTCTTCGGTTTCAAATTTATTTTTCGGCAGCTTTCCCGTTTTACAATACGTTGCAAACGCGGTCTTGGCAAATTTCAGCTTATCCCATAATTCCTCAGCTTCCTCCTTAAAATCATCATAATATTCTTTAAACAATGCTTTGATAGAGGGGGGAGCTTCCTTTGTTTTCTCTTCTTCCTTCTCATCCTTATCTTCCTCCTCCGAATCCAGAAAGTCTGTTCCAAAATTGAACTTAAACGTGCCGTCCTTAAGATTCAGCTTTGCCGTATAATTCTCGCCCTCCTGGTGGATATCCGCCGTCATGATCTGCTCAAGGAGACTCTTTGGCTGTTCTTGACTGTCCCCCTGAACCACAATGCCGCTCTCATTGATGGCAGCCGAAGCTAAATCCTTCGATCCATCCAGCCCGTCTTTTTCAATGGTCGGCTCCAGAATATTGATGGCATTCTTATGAATCACCAGTCCGCTTCCCCGCACCCTGCCGCCGGAACCACGTTCATATTCCACCGGCTTTTGCACGTCTGCACGAAAGATAATCTCGTCCTTATTCTGGGTTGTTTCCAGGTGCATATCGTCCACTTCATGCTCCGTGATGAAATTCGTTTCCCTGGGACTCAGCATCACCTTAGGCTTGCCGCCAGCCTCCATCTCCACATGCCGGTGCTTTTGTCGGTCAATCCGCCCCTTTAAAAATGCCGGAGTCAAATCCAACACAGCTCCCAGAAAAAGGGGCACCACACCGCCCCGAACCTGGTGGCCGTTCTTGCCCTTGATAATCGTTCCGTTAAAATTAATTTCAACGGTTCTTGAAAAAAATCGGTCAATTTTTCCAAAAAAACCAAGACCTTCATCCGCCGCCCCTTCCGATTGGGTGGTGGTATCCTCAAGCGCCATCTCATCCGGAACATGCTCCTCCCCTTCCGTCCGGCTTAAGACAGTCCTCTCCTGAGCACTCAAGCTTCCTGGCTTGCCTTTATTCTTTTCCCTGATTCCAGCCACATTATAAGTTGTAGTTGCCATAATCCTTCCTCCTTCCCCTACAGAAGATACCCAAAATCCTCCGGGGTCAGCACCTTACCATACTTCTTGAAGCTTAACCGCACCGCCTGGGCAATATGCTGATTGCTGATGGGCCTCTCCTCCCTTGCCGCCAGAAAGGCGGCCTGCAAAAGTGCATCCTTAATCTCGCTGCCCGACATCTCAAACTTCTCTGCAAAAAAATTAAGATCCAGCCCCTCCTCCACCGGAGCCTTCCGGGGTAAAAGCTTTTGAAAGAGCAGCTTTCTGGTCTCTGCATCCGGCAGCTGGAAATGTACCATATATTTGATTCTCCGCTTAAACGCATCGTCAATATTGTCCTTCAAATTGGTGGCCAGCACGGAAATTCCATCGTATTCCTCCAGCTTCTGCAAGAGATGGGCCACCTCGGAATTGGCGTGACGGTCGTTGGAATCGCTTACCGTAGTCCTTTTTGAGAAAAATGCATCTGCCTCGTCAAAAAACAGCAGGGCGTTCAAATCTCTGGCCCGCTCAAAGAGCTCTGAAATATGCTTCTGGGTCTCACCGATATATTTGCTGACCATCCGGGAAATATCAATGCGGTAAAGCTCTAAGCCCAGCTCGTTGGCCAATGCCTTCACCGCCATGGTCTTACCCGTTCCGGGAGGCCCGTAAAACAAAGCGCAAATTCCCTTTCCGTAAGAATCCTTCTCCTGAAAGCCCCACTGGGCCTCCACCTTGTTCCGGTATTTCAAACGGCCTGAAATAAGCTCTAACTGTTCTCTGACCTCCTCCTCCACCACCAAATCCTCCCAGAAGATATTGGTATCAAGAAGCTCTGCATATTCTCCAAGGGCCCAGCTGTTTTGCTGCTTCACCGCCCAAACCACATCCTCCATGGAAATCACATCCCGCCGGTAGCTTGCGGCAATGGTAAGGGTCTGCCTTAACACCTGCTTAATTTCTCCGGCTCTTAAAAGGTAGCGGTT
>CAPNGW010000024.1:0-417 GCA_948665105.1 uncultured Lachnospiraceae bacterium | reverse complement strand
CCATGGCCCGGATATTTTTTTAAAAAATGCTCCCACAATGTAATCTTCGTAAGAATATCCGGATCCTTTAAAACAATCTTAAGAAGCCCCCGGCTTCCCGCCGGTATTCGGACCTCCTTCTGCTCCGCTAAAAGAATCACCGATATTTTTTCCTGCCAAATGGTCTTAAGCGCCTGTTCTAAACGCTGCTCCTGTCCATCGCTCTCCGCCCCAGGTCCATCCTCATTGCGAAGCCGGGCACGGAAGCGCCAGCCCGTCAGACAGATATCCGCCTCCTGGAAAAATGCCAGCAGGCACAATTCCTGTGTCCAGCTATTTACATCCTCCTGGCCAAGCAGGAACCGTGCATCCGCAAACAGCACATTTCGGCGCCGTCTCCTTGCCATATGCTTTACCAAAAGCTTCTTTCCGCTGCCC
>CAPNGW010000023.1 GCA_948665105.1 uncultured Lachnospiraceae bacterium | reverse complement strand
GAGGGAGGCGCCTGGGGCATTGCGCTGCTGGCAGCCTACATGAGCGGGAGGCAGGAGCAGGAAAGCCTGGGAGATTATCTGGAGCGGAAGATTTTTGCCGGACAGACCGGGTATGTGGTGAAGCCGGACGAGGCGGATATGGAGGGCTTTGAGAGCTTTATGAAGCGGTATCAGGCAGGACTTTCCATAGAGCATGCGGCAGTGGAGACATTAAAATAAGATTAATAACAGAAAGGGATTACACAAGATGAACGGGGTAGAATGGAACGACCGATTTAAGGTAGGAGTGGAGACCATTGACAAGGCGCACCAGAAGCTCTTCTCCATAGTGGGAAAGCTCCTACAGCTCAGCGAGGACATTGAGAGACAGCAGCATGCCTGCCGGGAAGGAATCAAATATTTAAACAACTATACGATTCAGCATTTTGCCGAGGAAGAGGCTTATATGAGGTATATTGATTACAGTGGATACGCGGTACATAAAAGCCTCCATGACAATATGCGCGACAAAATTCTGCCGTCCTTTGCAAAGGAATTGGAGAGGGAATGCTATTCCGAAGCGTCAATCCGGCATTTTCTGGGGATTTGTATCGGGTGGCTCAATGAGCATATCATGATTGAAGACCATGCGATTATTGGAAAGACCGCCAGTAAATGGGTACATGGACCCTCCGAGGATGTGGCAGGCTCCCTTGAAAAGGCCATTATGGATTCTGCCCGGGAGCTGTTTCGGATTGACCCACAGATTATCAGTGAGTTTTACAGCGGGGAAGATTTTTCGGAAGGAAAGGTTCTCTGCTATCGCCTGCGATATATGAATGAGGAGAAAAAAAGCCGGCAGGTATTTCTTGTTTATGAGGTAAATTTAATCCTGCACATACTGAGCACCATGATAGGCAAGGAGGTCAAAAGAATCGACAAGACGGTGGCCTATACCATGGAGATTCTCTCCAAACAATTCATGGAGCGCATTGGTACACACTTTGCACTTCTTGACGGAACCAAGCTGGAACGAATGGATATGCTGGCCTTTGAACAGCTGCTTCGGACATTCGAGAAAGAATTTCCTGCCTACAGCCTGCTGTTTGGCACCGGTGGGAAAGGCTATTTTGCATTCTGCGTCAGGTAGAGTGAGCCTTGCGGTATGCCAATTTTTAAGCAATGAGCTTAAACCCCTCAGGATTGAGGGGTTATTACTTTTTTATAAAAGCTTTAGAATTATTTTCTTGACTTCTCTCCCCCGAAAATAGTACTATATACTACTGTAAATATATGACAATTATTAAAATAAGACAGGAAGGCAGAACAATATGAGTAAAATTTTCAAATACCTTTGGGAATCCAAGGGGGCCGTAATGGGTATTATCCTGCTTTTGATTGTGCAGGCTTTTTGCGACCTGTCACTGCCCCAGTACACCTCGGACATTGTGGATATTGGCATCCAGCAGGGCGGGATTGAGCATGTGGCCATGGATGAGATGCGCCAGGAGACCTATGAAGGCATCCGGTTATTTTTAGATGAGGAAGACGTGGCATTGTTTGAAAGCAGCTACGAAAAGAATGCAGAGGGAAACTATGCGCTGACTGTCACCGACAAGAATACGCTTAAGGACTTGGATGATATTCTGAGCCTTCCCCTTCTGGCTGTGTCCGGTATCCGGGAGTCCGGGGAAATGGATTTGGATACTGTAAAGCAAATGCTTAAGTCCGGCATGGTGACCCGTGAGGAAATGATGCAGTTTATGGATGAGCAGACAAAAACTCTGGGAGAAATGAGCGATTCCATCTTAAAGCAGAGCGCCGTTCTGGCTGTGAAGCAGGAGTATGAAGCCCTTGGCATGGATATGGGGAAATATCAGATGAACTACCTGCTTTTCACCGGTGCAAAGATGCTGGGCATCACTTTGGTGATGACAGCGGCATCCGTTGTGGCGGGACTGATTGCATCCTTCACCGCAGCCAAGGTGGGCATGAATCTGCGGAGCCGGATTTTTAAGAAGGTGGTATCCTTTTCCCATGGGGAGATGGATAAATTTTCCACCGCTTCCCTGATTACACGAAGCACCAATGACATTCAGCAGATACAGATGGTGTGCGTGATGTTGCTTCGGATGGTGCTGTATGCTCCCATTCTGGGAATCGGCGGTGTGATGAAGGTGGTTACCACGAAAACCGGTATGGGCTGGATTATTGGTCTGGCTGTAGGGGTGATTATGGTGCTGGTGGCAGTGCTTATGGGAATTGCCATGCCTAAATTTAAGAAGATGCAGATTCTGATTGACCGCCTGAATCTGGTGTCAAGGGAAATCCTCACAGGTGTGTCTGTGATTCGGGCCTTTTCCAGGGAGGAGCATGAGGAGAAGCGCTTTGCCGGCGCCAACCGGGACCTGATGAGAAACCAGCTCTTTACCAACCGGGTAATGACCTTTATGATGCCGGCTATGATGCTGATTATGAACGGTGTCACCGTACTTATTGTATGGATGGGAGCACAGGGGATTGATATGGGCAATCTCCAGGTGGGTGATATGATGGCCTTTATCACGTATACCATGCAGATTGTCATGTCCTTTTTGATGCTGACTATGATTTCCGTAATGCTGCCCAGAGCGGGCGTGGCGGCAAACCGTATCGATGAAGTGCTGAAGGTGGAGCCCACCATTCACGATAAGAGCCAGACAAAAGACGACATAAAAAAAGACTGGAAGGGAGTTGTATCCTTCGAGGACGTGTCCTTCCGCTATCCGGGGGCTTCGGAGGACGCCCTTTGCCATATTAATTTTACGGCGGAGCCGGGCAAGACCACAGCCATCATCGGCAGTACGGGCTGCGGAAAATCCACCCTGCTTCACTTAATTCCCCGGTTTTACGACGTGACTCAGGGACGGGTAACCATGGATGGTGTGGATATCCGGGATTTGTCCCAGCATAAGTTGAGAAGCCTTCTGGGCTTTGTGCCACAGAAGGGAGTGCTTTTTTCCGGCAATATTGCATCCAACATCAAATTTTCCGGGGAAGGCGTCAGCGATGAGCAGATGAAGGAAGCGGCTGAGATTGCCCAGGCCATGGAATTTATCGGGCAGAAGGAGGAAGGCTTTGAAAGCCCCATCGCCCAGGGCGGCACCAACGTATCCGGGGGACAGAAGCAGCGGTTGTCCATTGCCCGGGCCATTGCCAAAAAGCCCAAGGTATTCCTCTTTGACGACAGCTTTTCCGCTCTGGACTATAAGACGGACGCGTCCCTTCGGAAGGCTTTAAGTGAAAAAATCAAGGATGCCACTGTGATTATTGTGGCCCAGCGCATCAGCACCATTTTACATGCAGACCAGATTCTGGTGCTGGATGACGGACAAATCGTGGGCTCTGGAACCCACCAGGAGCTTATTAATACCTGCGAAACGTATTTGGAAATTGCAAAATCCCAGCTGTCGGAGGCAGAATTGAGTGGTGGCCTGACCAGGGAGGACGATGCTCCTTCAGGGAAGACAGAGGAGGAGACGGCAGTGACAGACATAGAGAAGGGAGGTGTGGCTTATGAGTAACACAGAGCACAGAGGACCTCGCCACAGAGGCCCCATGGGCGGTCCCGGCGCCATGATGCACGGGGAAAAGGCCAAGGATTTTAAAGGAACTCTGCGGAAGCTTTTGGGCTACATGGGAAGATATAAAATCGCAATTTTATTTGTGGCCATTTTCGCTGTGGGCAGCACTGTTTTCGATATTTTGGGACCAAAGATATTGGGGCGCGCCACCACCGAGATTTTTCAGGGCCTGGTGGGGAAGCTGTCGGGGCAGGGAGGCATTGATTTCGAAAAAATTGCAAGAATTTTGCTGATTTTGTTGGGACTGTATATCGTAAGCTCTCTGCTGATGTTTATTCAGGGAATCATTATGACCGGTATCATTCAGAAAATTTGCTATCGGTTCCGGGAGGACATTTCCAGGAAGATTCACCGGATGCCCATGAAGTATTTTGAATCCAGAACCGTGGGTGAGGTTCTATCACGCATTACCAATGATGTGGATACCCTGGGACAGGGCTTAAGCCAGAGCGTGAGCCAGCTCATCAGTGCAGTGACCACCCTTATCGGTGTGCTGATTATGATGCTGACCATCAGCCCCTTAATGACATTGATTGCCCTTGTAATCTTACCCATATCCGCAGTGCTTATAAGCCTTGTGGTGAAGCATTCTCAGAAGTATTTTAAGAGCCAGCAGGCATACCTTGGAGATGTGAACGGCCAGGTGGAGGAGGTTTACAGTGGACAGAATATCGTCAAGGCCTTCAACAAGGAGGAAGACACCCTGAAGGAATTTGACGAGACCAACAGAAAGCTGTTTCAGTCGGCCTGGAAGTCCCAGTTTTTGTCGGGTATGATGCATCCCATCATGAACTTTGTGGGAAATATGGGCTATGTGGCGGTGGCCGTTGTGGGCGGAGTGCTGACCGTAAAGAATCGTATTGAGGTGGGAGACATCCAGTCCTTCATCCAGTATGTGCGGAATTTTACCCGGCCCATCATGCAGGCAGCCCAGGTTTCCAGTATGCTCCAGTCCACGGCAGCAGCAGCTGAGCGCGTCTTTGAATTTCTGGGAGAGGAAGAGGAGGACACCCATGTATCCAATCCGGTGCGCCTGAAGCATATGGAAGGAAGAGTCTCCTTTGAGCATGTGCAGTTTGGCTATGACCCGGAGAAAATCATCATCCACGACTTTAATTGCCAGGTGGAACCGGGACAGATGGTGGCGATTGTGGGCCCCACTGGAGCAGGCAAGACCACTATGGTAAAATTGCTGATGCGGTTTTATGATGTGAACAGCGGACGGATTCTGGTGGACGGATACAATGTAAAGGACTTTAACCGAGGGGAGCTTAGGGAGAATTTTGGAATGGTGCTACAGGACACCTGGCTCTTTAAAGGCACCATCATGGAAAATATCCGGTATGGACGCCTTGACGCCACCGATGAGGAAGTCATTGCAGCGGCAAAGGCGGCCCACGCCCACCATTTTATTCAGACCTTGCCCGGCGGCTATCAGATGGAATTAAACGAGGACGCCAGCAACGTGTCCCAGGGGCAGAAGCAGCTTTTGACCATTGCCCGGGCCATTCTGGCGGATAATCCTATCCTCATTCTGGATGAGGCTACAAGCTCCGTGGATACCAGAACGGAGAGCAGAATCCAGAAGGCCATGAACAACCTGATGAAGGGCAGGACCAGCTTTGTAATCGCACACAGGCTGTCCACCATCCGTGAGGCCGATGTGATTCTGGTGATGAAGGACGGCGATATCATCGAGCAGGGCAGCCATCAGGAGCTGATTCGACAGAACGGATTCTATGCGAATCTGTATAACTCACAGTTCGAGAGCGCGTAAATCCTCCAATACCCTCATAATCTCGCTGCAATCGGGCAGCACAAGGTCCGGCTTGTCCGGCGAATTTGATAAAATATCTTCGGTGGTCTCTCCGCTCATAACCAGAATGCTTATGGTTTTGGCATTGAGGCCACTTTTGATGTCTGTATAAATCCTATCTCCAATCACCGCAGTTTCCTCCCCGGTAAAGCCCCATTTCTCCATGGCCAGCTGGGGCATCAAAGGGGAGGGCTTTCCGATGACCAGCGGACGCTTTCCGGTGGCATTAAAAATCATCTGGCAGACACTTCCGCAGTCGGGAACACTGCCAAACTCCGTGGGACATACAAGGTCGGGGTTGGTGGCGATATAGGGAAGCTCCCGGGTCAGCAGAAGACGACTGACATCCTCAAGCTTCTGAAAGGTCAGCTCCGTGTCAAATCCCATCACAATACAATCCACCTGGGACAGACTGTCTGTAACGGTAAAGCCTTCCTGTTCCAGCTCCCGGCACAGGGAAGCAGTTCCGCAGACATAGAGCCGGGCCGTGGGGTGGTGGTGCTTAAGATAGTAAACAGTGGCCTGGGAGGAGGTAATAAAATCCTGCTCCGTGGTGGAAATCCCCAGCCTTTCCAGCTTTTTGACGTAGTCGGCCACGCTTTTTGAGGAGTTGTTGGTCATAAAAAGATACCGGCGGCCTCTGGTGCGGATGGTCTTAAGCAGCTGTTGGGTAAAAGGGAACAGCCGGTCTCCCAGATACAAAGTACCGTCCAAATCAAAAAGGAATAGCTTTATGCTCTTAATGATACTATCGGACTGCATGGGTGTGAATCCTCCTTCTTATAGTTTGAAAGCCCCTAAGGGGGCCGATGTGCACCGGGCAGCAGGAAACAGCCTAAAACTCACTGTCCACATTCAAAAAACGTTCCCACTCTTCCATATCTCCGGTGCCTAAGACCCGAAGGAAAAATGTGTGGTCCTCGGTATCTATGGATATGTGGTAGCTGTCTTTATTTTTCTCAACAGAATAGATGGTGCAGCCTGAAAGTGTCTGAAAGCCTTTGGCGTATTCCTCCGGTGCAAGACAGCGGTCCGGCTCCTGATGCTTCAGATTGCCGTCCGCATCGTACAACCTATAGCCTTCCTCGGTAAAATCCAAAAGCTCTGGGTCTGAAACGGTGAAAAGCAGCCCATTGGTACGCATTTCACGGATGTCCCGGTTTTTGGAATTTTCCGGCAGAATAATCACGTTGTCCAAAAGCAGGGTGAAGGAGCCTGGGCTCAAGCGGACCTCTGCGATGTATGCGTTGGAAAACCGGAAGTGGTTTAGTTCGTTGATGGTCTTGTATCTCATAAAATCATTCTCCTTCTCTGGGATGCTTTGTTGGTTCCTTCATTCTTTTCTTCTGGGCATACATATTGGCATCGGCCTCCTCGTACAGCATCTGAATGGTTTTGGAAGAGTCTGTGCGAAGGGCGTAGCCCACAGCGATGCTCAATGGCAGGGTGCGCCGGGTGTTTATAGTCTGGATGGATTGCTTCAGCCTACCAAGCAGGCCCTCGATGGCAGATGCGTCAAGCTTCTTAAGCACAACGGCAAACTCGTCTCCCCCAATCCTAAAGCACTGGCCAACGGAAGAAAAGGTCTCGTGGATACAGGTGGCAGCGTCTATGATAAGCTGGTCCCCTTCCCGGTGGCCGTATTGGTCATTCACCAGCTTGAGATTATTGACATCAAGAATTAAATAAGCAAGCTGCGACTGACATTGCGCCTGCTCCTGATGGGCAATGAAGGAAGCGCGGTTATTCAGTTGGGTAAGGGCATCCATGTGGGCCAGCTTCTCATAAGCCTCCACGTCAGCATTCCGCTTCAGATAATAGCCAAGCCGCAGAAGGGCCACCTGTAACAGGCACAAAATAAATAAGATAATGCCAATGCAGTAAAGGTACGAATAATTACCGCTGATGTCGCGATAAAAGGAGACCAGCGCCCCGATGCCAAACAGGGACAAAAGCCCAAAACCTGCAAGGATTGTCTTGAGCTCTGAGTCTCCATAGGCCCGCAGTTCATAAATGCATTGCCACAGTACAAAAAGAATCGTTACAGGAATAAGGATATGCGTCAAAATCAAAATCCTGGAAAGTGGCGCTGCTTTAAGCAGATATACGGACAGGCTGAGTATGGCACTGGCTGTATACAGACAGCACAAAATAAGCCAGATTCTGCTTTCCCTCCGAAAAACATTTTTAAGAAAAAGCAGCAGAGGGACGGGCATCATAATAAAGGACAGGAAGGAGGCCAGCCAGATGGCAGCCGTGTTGTTGGTGAAAAGCTGCAGAATCTCGGAATCAGTGAGAATCCACAGGCCGGCATCCAGAATAAATATACCCAGGCAGCCGATGCCCTTTAAGGGCTCTAACAGGCGGTTCCTCCGCAGATAAATATTGACGGAAATGCTGAGTGCGCCCAGCAAGAGCGTAATACCTCCAAAGAGAAGGGCGTAGGTGTTATCCCGCAGAAAATAAAGCAGAATGGCGTTTTGGCGGCCCAGATAGGTGGTGGAGGTTTCCAAACTTTGCAGACTGTCCTCCTCTGAGACAGCCTGGATTCTTAATTCCTGTCCGGCTATGTGAGGAGGAAAATTTATCCAGTGGCGTGCAACACCCCGTTCCTTCAGGGGGTCCTGAAAGCTGTAGACCAGAGTGTTGTTTAAATATACCAAAAAAGCTTGTGGCAGACCTTTGATGCTGAGAATCAGGTTGTCGCTGGTATCCTGCTCAATGACGTAAGAAAGGCAGGCAAGACGCTGCTGGTCCTGCTGCACAAAGCCAGATTCCCACCGATCATTTAAAATGGTGATGTCCACATCGGGAAAGTCCAGCACCACCTGCCCGGCATTCAGACTTTTGAATAGGGCAAGCGCTGTGAGAACAGCGAAGCATATATATAATATCCGGCTTAAGCGTTTCCACATGGTATGTCCTCCTGGGCCTTCTTCTCAGGGGAAGAACAAGGTCTCCGGTAAATATTATATAGCGGAACTCTCCAAAAGGCAATGTCTACATCCGAATATAGGATAAGATATCCGAAGATAGAAGGAGATATCCGAATACAGGATAAGATATCCGAAGGTAGAAGGAGGATTCCCGGAGAGAAGCAGATAGGTATATGTGGCTATTCATTGGGTGATGTTTGTTCTTCTGTTATTTTACATGGGGCTCCCCTTTTGGCAAGAAGGCATACAACCTCAGCCAGACAGGAAAAGAAAAACCAGGTTAGAATGACGGCTTGCCAGCCGGTATGCTGCGCAATGATACCGGTGCCGAAGGTTGAGAGCGCTGCACCCACATAGGTGAGAAAATTGAAGAAGCCGGACATGGTTGCCGTCCGCCCTAAATGGCCGTATTTCAAAGGAATCAGCGAGACAGTCATGACATTTACCCCTTCAATGGCCGTAGTGATGATACACAAAAAGAGAATGCACCCAAACAGGCTGTTCTTCCCGAACAGGGAAAGGCAGCCCAAGGAAAGGGAAGCAATCAAAAAGAGCAGGGAAGAGGTGGCCGTTTCATTGTGCAGATATTTTCGATTAATAAAGTAAGCCAGATAGGGACCTGACAATGTGACAAAGGGAAGCAGTGTGGACACCAGCACAGAGAAAGTGGGCAAAATGGAAAAGGACTCAGTAATATAGGTGGGTACCCAGCTGGAAACTCCGTCCCGAAGCATTCCCTGGACGATAACCGGGATTGCAATCATAATAACACTGAAGCTTAACAGCAGCGTGGGCAGAGGAATGGAACTATTGGACGGTGTGTGTTCTTTGACAGTATCAGCAGCTTTCCGGTCACAGGCAGATGCCAGAATCAAAGGAAACATCCATAGCCACACGGCAGCTGTCAAAAAGAGAAGGATGGCAGCGGCAAAAAAGGCCCATCGCCAGCCGGAAATATAAATCATCAGTGCAGAGAGAAGGTAGGAGCAAAGCCCTCCGGCAGCCATAGAGGTGGCGAGATTGACCGTGAAGTTTACCTTGCGCTCCCCCTCCAGAAGGTCGGAAAACAGGCGGAGAATGGGCGCCCACAGCATGGACAGGGCATATCCGTTTACTGCCCACAAAAAAGGCATAGGATAGGGGGTATTGGTCAGTCCCATTCCCAGATTGGTGGAGGCAGACAGAACCAGACCCGCAAAAATCAGACGGGAAGGGGAGAGCCGGTCAGCCAGAATTCCGTTGATGAATTGTCCGGCTCCATAACATAAAAAAAATATGGTGTTGATAAAGCCGGCCAGTGTTTTGTCTAAAAAGCCTGTGGAAATCAGTTCCGCCATGGCGGCCGAAAAATTACGTTTTCCCAAATAGGAAGTAAAGTAGATAGCCCAGCAAAGAAAAAACAGGAGCAGTGCCATACGGCGATTGTTTAGTATTTTACCTTGAGTCATATGTATCATTCGCCTTTCTGTTGCTAAACATAGTGTACCTGGACACCGTTTTCCTTCAGTGTCTGCTGCATAGCAGGGCTGAGAGGAGAGTCCAAATCTGTGATAAGATGATGTATGGCGTCCAAATCACAGGCCTTATAGAGAGAGTGCTTCTCAAATTTGGCGCTATCCGCCAGCACATAGACCTCATCTGTATGCCGGATTAATTGGGCGGAAAATATGCCGTCGTCCAGGGTGTAGGCGTGGACCCCATTTGAGTCTATTCCGGTGGCCCCTATAAATGCTTTGTTTACCGACAGGTTTTCCAGAAAGAGATTGGTCATGCTGCCGGAAACACAATTGTCCCGGACATTTACGATTCCACCCAGAAAAATAATCTCTCCTGTGAAATCTCCACTGAGCTTTTTTTCCACCAGAAGATTCAGAGCCGTCACCGATGCAATCAGCAGTGTGACATTTCTTACCCCGTGGATTTGCCGAATCATTTCATCTGCTGTTACTCCGTAACCAAATGCCGCAATATCATTATCTGCCAGCAGCCCGGCGGCGCAGGCCGCAATTTTTCGTTTTGCCTGCATGTTGGTTTCCAGACGCTTTCGATAGGGAAGCTCTATGGAAGCTTCTTTTATTGGGATAGCTCCTCCGTGTACCCGGCGCAGCCTCTTTGCTTTGTCCAATACATTAATATCACGGCGTATGGTTTCATCTGAGACAGACAGCTCCTTTGCCAGCTGGCTGACAAGAACCTGTCCGTTCTGGAATACTTTTTCACATATGATACGCTGTCTTTCCCTTGCCAGCATATAAATACCTCCATTCCTTCTATGCTCCGGCGCCTGCCAGGCAGCCTTGCCTTCGCGGATATTTGATATTGTCTTGAAGATTGAACTAAATAATACAGGAAAAAAAGTGATATGTCAACAAAAAACAACAAAAAATATTGACTTTTGTGTGATAATGTGATTAAATGACGTTATCACCGGATGGGCACAGGTCACACACGGAAGAAGCAATCACCATTAGTGACTGCGTCTCAGCATGGAGAAAGGAAGGCACATTATTATGAAAAAGGAAATTGCAGATTATGAGGTTCGGCCCGGGGTGGTGCCCAATGGAGAAAAGACTGTTGTTCAGATTATTCCACGGGGCAGGCATGCCAGATTTGACGACAGGATACACAGACTGAGCTGGGGGGAGAAGGCTACGCCCCACCAGTTCCGGCAGGAAATGTTTGAACCTGATAAGGAGGCCCTTTACAAAATTTATTTTCTTCCCATGCAGCAAAGCCCGGCGCCCAAGCCCTTGACCACATGTGAATCTGTGACTGTTAAGCCAAAAGAGGACGGCTCCCTGGAATTTGCGTATACCTTCCGGGGAGAGCAGGAATACAAGCTTGTCATCATTGATACAAAAAATCAAGAGCAGGAGCTTATACGGTTATCCATCTACTCACTTTTTCCGGATTTGTACGGACGGCGGGTGTATCGGGGGGATTTTCATGTTCATTCCTACTATTCGGACGGAAGAGAGGACCCCATAATCGTGGCGGCCAATTACCGGAAGAGGGGCTTTGATTTTATGGCCCTGACAGACCATTACAAAATGTTTCCTTCCAAGCTGCTGGTGGAGGCCTATAAGGATATTCCCACGGACCTTGCTATTTTTATCGGGGAGGAGGTCCATGTCCCGTATCCTGTTTACATCCATGCGGTGAATTTTGGGGGGACATCTAGTGTGAATGAATACTATGAGGACCACCGCAAGGAGTGCGAAGCAGAGATTGCAGCCATGGCAGAAAAGCTTGAGGCTCCAAAGGATGTGGATCCCCTTCAGCTTGCCCAGAGAATCTGGGTGGCACAGCAGATTAAGAAGACAGGAGGCATGGCCATACTGGTGCATCCCCATTGGATCAGCAATGCCTACAATATGCCGGATGATGTGACGGATTATTTGTTTGAGCATCAGGTGTATGATGCATTTGAACTGCTGGGCGGGCATAGCGTCCATGAGAACAACATGCAGACGGCTTTTTACAACGAGCAGCGCGCCATGGGAAGGAAGATTCCCATTGCCGCTTCCAGTGATTCCCATTCCACGGAGCCGGAGGAGTACTTTACCTGGAGCAGTACATTGGTATTCTCCCAGGGGAAATCCTTTGAGGAGCTGACCGGGGCCGTCAAGGACCTCTACAGTGTGGCGGTAGAGAGCAATCCGGGGGAGGAATACCGGGTATATGGACCGTACCGCCTTGTGAAGTATGCAAGGTATCTTATGGAACAGTATTTTCCGGTTTATGATGAGCTTTGCAGGGAACAGGGACGTCTCATGAAGGAGGCTGCCTTAAAGGATGAGACGGCTGTGGAGATGCTTAAGATGATTCAGGGCAGGGCGGATGCCTTTGGGTCGAGATTTTTTGGGAAATAGGCAGGCCGCTCACTGTAATCTGGTGAAAAGGCTTTTCCTGCAAAAATTTTTGCCGTTCCTATCCGGCTGACTGCCGGATAGGACGGGCTTTATGCGTCGGGCAGGCTTGCCTTATAAGGCAGTCTGTTATACACCTTCACATATAATTATTGAATATAAATTTCTGAAACAGTGCTTTCCACACCATTGATTTGCAATCTGACGTGAACTTTTCCATTCTCAAATTTATTCAAAGGATATTCCAACGGCTCGGAAAGATTTGTAACATCAATGGATTTTGCTATATCTTCCTGCACCAGCCACAGGACAAGCGTTGCTCCATCTGGTACTGTGCCACAAGAAATATTTGCGTAAAGCAGTTGAGCATCTGCATCTGTAATCGTCATATTCTGTTCTTTCACAAACCCTTCACTGGCACTTCTAAAATCCAGCTTCCAAACACCATCCAAATAAGTGTTATAATTCATGCTGATGGTACCTAAGTTCCATACTTGATCGTTAGATGCAACATTTGCGTTGATACCGTTTCCAGTGGCTGCATTGACAATAAAACCTGTCAAGCATGCCAGCATAAGCACCATACTCACAAGACCGGTAACAATAAATGTTAAGTGAGGCGTTCCTTGTTTTACCATAACACTATTATCCTCCTTTTCGATATGTGTTCCGCATTCTTCGCAATATTTTGCCTTTACTGAAATTCGTTGTCCGCAAGATGGACATATTGCTTTGATTTCTGAACGATGCAGAAAGTAAATTAGCAATCCAATAAAGGGTGTGGCTACAAAAACCACAATCGCCCATAGAACCAGGTCGTCGCCTCGCCTTTTACAATCCTGATATACCCATGCTACAAAAAAAGCAGAGGTACACAAGGCAAAAAGGATAAAGCAAAGAAGCAGGATAGGAATCAGCATGGAAAGACCGCTAAAACCATCACTTTTCAGAAAATATAGACCAAACCGTAAAAAAATTAATAATAGGACAACCGGGAGTCCAATATAAAGCGGAAGCCTGTTCTTTTTCGTATTATTCATGCCAACACACCTCTTTTCTCAATGCGGATTGTGATGTCCTCTTTTATGTTTGACCTTTTTACGCCCACTATGGTAAGCAATATACATCAGTTATTTTTATAGAAGCCTGAATAACTTCTTCTCATTCTGCTTCTAAGGCTTTTAGGAAGGTATGTTGATATAAATCCTCGGCATTCGCCTTGTCCGCACAGAGCTTTAGGCAGAATCTATATATATCTGTACCGAAATCATCAATATATTTTTCTATTTCTCTTGCGTCCACTGTTTCACCTCCTCTGCCTGTTCACCCTATATTATAATAATAACCAGTTATAGCATAAAGGAAGAATGAAACTTTGTGATGCTGAATGCACTGGATCAGACCAATGCCTGCCGTATTGCCATGGATGCGTCCACCCAGTGGATAAACCAAGGGGAACCGTGCTCTTTGCCAGAATGGTATGCTTTCTGAACCTGAAAAGATTTTCTGATTCAGAAATAAAAATTATTAAAATTGTGTAAAATATAAAAATGCGTATTGACAAAAAAAAGCCATAGTGCTACATTAAGTACATAAGAATTAGCACTCGAAAGAATTGAGTGCTAACAATATGAAAAACAGTATCATCCAAGGAGGTATTACATCATGAAATTAGTTCCATTAGCAGACAGAGTAGTATTGAAGCAGTGCGAAGCGGAAGAGACAACCAAATCCGGTATTATTCTGGCAGGCAGTGCTCAGGAGAAGCCCCAGGAAGCAGAAGTGATTGCTGTTGGTCCCGGCGGAAATGTAGATGGCAAGGAAATTACCATGCATGTCAAAGCAGGCGATAAGGTAATCTATTCCAAGTATGCCGGCACCGAAGTGAAGC
Source organism: uncultured Lachnospiraceae bacterium (assembly GCA_948665105.1). Classification (GTDB taxonomy): domain Bacteria; phylum Bacillota; class Clostridia; order Lachnospirales; family Lachnospiraceae; genus 14-2. Next base: position 1,300 of record CAPNGW010000023.1, on the reverse strand, counting down.
TTGACGGCGAAGAGTATATTATTGTGAAACAGAATGACATTCTGGCAATCGTAGAATAAGTAGAATAAAATAGCAATCAAAGGAGACAGAGAATTATGGCAAAAGAATTAAAATATGGATCTGACGCAAGAAAAGCTTTGGAGGCAGGTGTTGACAAGCTGACAAACACCGTCCGTGTGACCCTGGGACCCAAAGGGAGAAACGTGGTACTTGACAAGTCCTTCGGAGCGCCCTTAATCACCAACGACGGCGTAACCATCGCAAAGGAAATTGAACTGGAGGACGCTTTTGAGAACATGGGCGCCCAGCTGGTAAAAGAGGTTGCCACCAAGACCAACGATGTGGCCGGTGACGGAACCACAACCGCAACCGTGCTGGCACAGGCAATGATTAAGGAAGGTATGAAGAACCTGGAAGCCGGCGCCAACCCCATTGTACTTAGAAAAGGCATGAAGAAAGCAACTGACAAGGCAGTGGAAGCCCTTGCAGCCATGAGCCAGAAGGTGGACGGCAAGAACCACATTGCCAAGGTTGCAGCTATCTCCGCAGGCGACGAGACTGTAGGAAATCTGGTCGCCGACGCCATGGAGAAGGTGTCCAATGACGGTGTCATCACCATTGAGGAATCCAAGACCATGCTCACCGAGCTGGATTTGGTGGAAGGTATGCAGTTTGACCGTGGTTACATTTCCGCGTACATGGCAACCGATATGGACAAGATGGAAGCCGTTCTTGACGACCCCTACATCTTAATTACCGATAAGAAAATCAGCAACATTCAGGATTTACTGCCTATTCTGGAGCAGATTGTGCAGTCCGGAAGAAAGCTTCTCATTGTTGCGGAGGATATCGAGGGTGAAGCTCTCACCACTTTGATTGTCAACAAGCTTCGTGGAACCTTCAGCGTTGTGGCGGTTAAGGCTCCGGGATATGGAGACAGAAGAAAAGCAATGCTTGAGGATATCGCAATTCTCACCGGCGGTCAGGTGATTTCTGATGAGCTTGGCCTTGACCTGAAAGAGGCTACTCTGGATATGCTGGGCCATGCAAAATCCGTCAAGGTTCAGAAGGAGAATACCGTAATCGTTGACGGCGAGGGTGAGAAGGCAGCGATTGATGCCAGAATCAACCAGATTAAGGGACAGATTGAGGAGACCACCTCTGACTTCGATAAGGAAAAATTGCAGGAGAGACTTGCCAAGCTGGCCGGCGGCGTAGCGGTTATCCGTGTAGGCGCAGCCACCGAGACAGAGATGAAGGAGAGCAAGCTTCGCATGGAGGACGCTCTTGCAGCTACCCG
>CAPNGW010000022.1 GCA_948665105.1 uncultured Lachnospiraceae bacterium | reverse complement strand
AGGGGGCACGGACCAGCCGGGTGACAGCGAGCCTGAGGAGCCGAAGAAATCCGGAGACAATTCTCTGAAAGCTTTAACGATTTCTCCGGGAAGCCTGTCTCCCAGCTTTAAACCTGCCACCACTAAATACACGGCCAATGTAGGTGCAGATGTCACAAGCATTGCGGTGGATGCCCAGGTATCCAACTCCAAAGCCACGGTGGAGTCCGTCACCGGCAACACCAATCTGGAAATGGGTAAAAATCAGATTAAGATTGTGGTAAAAGCGGAAAACGGCACGACGGCCACCTATACCATCACCGTCAACCGGGGAGGTGTAACAGAGGAGCCTGACGCTGAGCCAGGAGAGTCAGAAGAGCCGGAGGATACGCCGGATACCGGGATACTTATAGACGGGACAGCTTATCAGATAAGCGAGCATCTTCCCGAAACTGAACTGCCGGAAGAATTCACCAAAACATTTGCCACCCACGGGGACAAGGAAGTGGAAGCCTACCTTTTTCCTTATAAGAATCTGACCCTTTTCTATCTGGTTCCAGCGGATGCCGAAGGTGGAGAGGACCAGGAGAATGAAGGAAACGGGGAAGGGGAGGAGAGCGGCCAGACCGGCAGATTCTTTTTCCGGAACGAAGCAGACAATCAGTTTTTTCCTTATATAAATATTACAGTGGGCGACACCTATGTGCTGGCCCTGCCTGCTGATTTCGCTGAAACTCCGGTGCCCCAGGGGTATCAGGAAGCTACCATAGCCATCCATGAGGAGAAGCTTAGCGGCTATCAGCTTTTGGACAGTGATACGGAATCATTTTCCCTGCTTTACGGCGTCAACAGGGACGGTGTCGCCGGCTGGTATCATTACGATGCTGTCGACGTAAGCCTGCAACGCTACCAGGCCCCCGTTTATATCACCGAAGAGGCACCCCAGCAGGATAACACCGCTTCCGATGAGGCGTACAAGGAGCTGAACACCCGCTACCAGAAAGAGAAATCCAACGCCCGCCTCATCATAGCAGTCCTGGGTTTTCTTCTGATGGCATCCATCCTTGCCATTGTCAATATTCTGATTTTCGGAGGCCGGGGTAAATTTGGCAGACGGCGCAGAAAATCAAAGGGAGATATTGACTATATCGATTTTGATGACCTCTGATAATCCGGAAGCTCTTTTTTCAGCAGAGGCGATGGAAAAGCCAAAACCAAATGCGAGCTGCATAGTGGTTTTGGCTTTTTGCTTACGCATGATTATTGGCTGTGTTCTGAGGGAATCGAATCCGCCACGACAATTTTCAAATCAACCAGAGAAAGCGGCGCAAGCATAGAAGCCTCAATCTGGCTGTCTGTAATCAGATAATCAATGGAGCTTGCGGCCGACAGGGAAATGGGGCCATTTTTGTTAAACTTGGTATGGTCGGCCAGAATATAGACCTCTTGCGCCCGTTCAATCATCATCCGCTTGGTATCAAGCTCATAAATGCTGGTATCGGCCAGCATGCCCTTGGCGCTTATGGCGGCACAGGATAAAAATGCCTTATTGGGATAATACTCTTCCGCGCTTTTTAAGGTGCCATTGCCATAGACGGAAAGATTATTGCTGTGAAAAATACCGCCCAGGGAGATTAGCAATATATTGGGGTTTGGGTTCTGCATACATTCCAGCATGAATTTGATGGAGTTTGTAATGAAGGTTACCTGAATGCCAGCCGGAAGATATCTGGTCAGATACATGGTAGTAGAGCTGTTATCCACAAATATGATATCGCCATCCTGTATGAAGGAAGCTGCTTTTTTGCAAATCTCATTTTTCTCATGGAATCGCTGAATACCACGAACCGCCACGGGATACTCCTGGGATTTCTGAATATTATTGTGACGCTCAGAGAGGACGGCGCCCCCGTGGGTGCGCTTGATGATGCCATTTGCCTCCAGCTCGCGCAAATCCCGGCGCACGGTTTCCCTGGATGCTTGAAATTTTATTGCCAGATTGCTGACATCCACCGTGCCTTGGCTTTCCAGCATTTGAATGATTTCAGCCTTTCTCTCAACGCTGTACATTTTCTGTCACTCTTTCTATATTTATTGGGCAATTATGGACTCATCGTATCATAGTTGGTAAATAAAAACAATTGTTTTTGGCAAATTTTGCATTGGGAGACATGTACGAAAAAAAATACAAAATTTCTTAAAAAACTCTTGCAATCCTGTAAATCCTCCTGTATACTAATACGTGCTGTGGCATTGATAGCTGTGAAGCGCGAGGTTGCTGCCCTTGGGGCAGGTTTTTCCGTGGAGCGAATGTCAAGTTAGGAAACTGGCGACAAGTCACTGTACTTCATAAAAAGTCTACCTGGAGTAGAAACGACGTGTGAGCATCTTTAAGATACACACGGGAGAGTGTACAGTCACCGCTTGTCGTACTGCTATTAGAGTGCGAAAAGGAGGCGACTTTTTTTATGGCAAGTCAAGTAATGAGAATCACACTGAAGGCATATGACCATCAGCTGGTGGATGCATCTGCGAAGAAAATCATCGAAACTGTAAAGAAGAACGGATCACAGGTGAGCGGACCGGTACCCCTTCCCACCAAGAAGGAAGTAGTTACCATCTTAAGAGCTGTTCACAAGTACAAGGATTCCCGGGAGCAGTTTGAGCAGAGAACCCACAAGAGGCTCATCGATATCATCACACCGACACAGAAGACGGTAGACGCATTATCCAGACTGGAGATGCCCGCAGGTGTGTACATTGATATCAAAATGAAACAAAAGTAGAAAAGCAGAGCACAAAGCGAAAGCAAGGCCTGATGCTGGTGCCCGCTTCTATGTAAAAAGTGATATCCTGAAGGGTTAATATGAAGATAACATTTTCATGGCAACTGTTCTAGGATGAACGCGTCCGCTGCCCTAAGGCATGAAGCGTTCCGCTGTAGAGAAAACAGGAGGGAAAGAAATGAAGAAAGCGATCTTAGCTACCAAAGTCGGAATGACTCAAATCTTCAATGCAGACGGAGTTCTGACTCCGGTTACTGTATTACAGGCTGGTCCTTGCGTTGTGACACAGATTAAAACTGTGGAGAACGACGGATATAGCGCAGTGCAGGTTGGATTTGTTGACAAGAAGGAAAAGATTGTGAACAAAGACGCAGCCGGCAAGAAAGAAATCAGAAACAGACACGGTGTGAACAAAGCTGAGAAGGGACATTTTGCCAAAGCAGGTGTGACCAGCAAGCGTTTTGTCCGGGAGTTTAAGCTTGAGAATGCCGCTGACTATAATCTGACCGATGAGATTAAGGCTGACATCTTCGCAGAAGGCGACAAAGTAGATGCCACCGCAATTTCCAAGGGAAAAGGATTCCAGGGCGCTATCAAGAGACATGGACAGTCCAGAGGACCTATGGCTCACGGCTCCAAATTCCATCGTCACGCCGGTTCCAATGGTGCCTGCTCCAGCCCCAGCAAGGTGTTCAAGGGCAAGAAGATGCCCGGACACATGGGAAGCAGAAGAATCACCATTCAGAACTTAGAAATCGTCAAGGTGGACGCCGAGAAGAACCTGTTACTGGTTAAAGGCGCCGTACCCGGACCCAAGAAATCTTTAGTGACAATTAAGGAAGCTGTAAAAGTCGCAAGATAGAGCTTAAGTAGGAAAGGAGGAACTAAACATGGCTAACGTAGCTGTTTTTAATATGGAAGGCAAAGAAGTAGGAAGCCTTGAACTGAACGATGCCGTATTTGGCGTAACGATAAATGAACACTTAGTACACATGGCAGTGGTTCAGCAGCTTGCCAATAACCGTCAGGGCACACAGAAGGCAAAGACACGCTCCGAGGTTAGCGGCGGCGGAAGAAAACCCTGGAGACAGAAAGGAACCGGACATGCAAGACAGGGCTCCATCCGTGCTCCCCAGTGGACCGGCGGTGGAGTGGTATTCGCTCCCACACCGAGAGACTACAGCTTTAAGCTGAATAAGAAGGAAAAGAGAGCGGCATTAAAGTCTGCTCTGACATCCAGGGTAAACGACAACAAGTTTATCGTAGTGGATGAGCTGAAGATGGAAGAGATTAAGACAAAGAAATTCCAGGAGGTTCTTAATAACCTGAAGGTCAACAAGGCCCTGGTAGTCTTAAACGATAACGATCAGAACGTGGTAATGTCTGCCCGGAACATCCCTGCAGTGAAGACCGCCCTGACCAACACCATCAATGTATATGACATTTTGAAATATGACACAGTAGTGGTTACCAAGGCTGCTGTTGCAACCATCGAGGAGGTGTATGCATAATGGCAAGCGTACAATATTATGATGTAATCCTCAAACCGGTGATTACAGAGAAGAGCATGAATGCCATGGGAGAAAAGAAATACACATTTCTGGTACACCCGGAAGCAAACAAGACCATGATTAAGGATGCTGTTGAGAAAATGTTTGAGGGCACCAAGGTAAAAAGCGTGAACACCTTAAATATCGGCGGCAAGAAAAAGAGACGTGGCATGGTAGTGGGCAAGACCGCCAAAACCAAAAAGGCCATTGTTCAGCTCACTGAGGACAGCAAGGATATTGAGATTTTTGCTGGACTGTAGGTGGTCGTTCGCAGCGTGAGCTTCAGCGCAGAGTGCACCTCGGAAGCTTCGCTTCCTCGGTCGCGTTGCACGCTTATGTGTCTGCACAAAACAGTTTATATCTGCAAGCAGCCAAAACTGTTTCGCGCATCCACAACACTCTGCTTATCGGCGAATATGTACAGAAAAGTACGATAATAAACTTATTGGCAACAATTGAAAGGAGAACAACAATGGGAATTAAGACATATAACCCATATACACCTTCCAGAAGACATATGACCGGTTCCGATTTTTCTGAGATTACCAAGAGCACACCGGAGAAATCCCTGCTGGTATCCTTGCAGAAGAATTCTGGTCGTAACAATCAGGGTAAAATCACAGTACGGCATCGCGGAGGCGGTTCCAGAAGAAAATACAGAATCATTGACTTTAAGAGAAACAAAAAGGATGGCATTCCGGCAACGGTAATTGGTATCGAGTACGATCCCAACCGGACCGCCAACATCGCATTAATCTGTTATGCAGACGGTGAGAAGGCATACATCCTTGCACCGGAAGGATTAACCGACGGCATGAAGGTTATGAACGGACCGGAGGCAGAAGTAAGAAGCGGTAACTGCTTACCTCTGGAAAACATTCCGGTAGGTACTCAGGTACACAACATTGAGTTACATCCCGGCAAGGGCGGCCAGCTGGTTCGTTCCGCCGGTAACAGCGCACAGCTGATGGCGAAGGAAGGGAAATACGCCACCTTGAGACTTCCCTCCGGTGAAATGAGAATGGTACCGATTATCTGCAGAGCAACCGTTGGTGTTGTAGGCAATGCAGAGCACAACCTTGTAAACATTGGTAAAGCAGGACGTAAGCGTCACATGGGCTTTAGACCTACTGTTCGCGGCTCCGTAATGAACCCCAACGACCATCCTCACGGTGGTGGTGAAGGCAAGACCGGAATCGGACGTCCAGGTCCCAGCACACCCTGGGGCAAACCGGCTCTTGGCTTGAAGACAAGAAAGAAGAATAAACAATCTAACAAGCTTATCGTAAGAAGACGCGACGGTAAGGCAATGAAATAAGGAGGGTATCAGTTATGGCTCGTTCACTGAAAAAAGGACCGTTTGCAGATGCAAGTCTGCTGAAAAAAGTAGATGCCATGAACGCAGCAGGAGGCAAACAGGTGATTAAGACCTGGTCCCGCCGTTCCACAATCTTTCCGCAGTTTGTAGGACATACATTTGCTGTTCATGACGGAAGAAAGCATGTACCTGTATACGTTACAGAAGACATGGTTGGACACAAGCTGGGTGAGTTTGTGGCAACCAGAACCTATAGAGGACATGGAAAAGACGAAAAGAAATCAAGGGTTCGTTAATCATAAGAAGTTGAAAGGAGGTTTTATCCATGGCTAAAGGACATAGAAGTCAGATTAAGAGAGAAAGAAATGCACAAAAAGACACCAGACCTTCGGCAAAGCTATCCTACGCCAGAGTGTCGGTTCAGAAGGCTTGCTTCGTACTGGATGCAATCCGCGGCAAGGATGTACAGACTGCGCTTGGTATCCTGGCATACAACCCCAGATACGCATCAAGCCTGATAGAGAAATTATTAAAGTCTGCAATCGCCAACGCAGAGAACAACTGTGGGCTGAACGCAGAGAACCTTTATATTGAGGAGTGTTACGCAAATAAAGGTCCTACAATGAAGAGAATCAGACCGAGAGCACAGGGCAGGGCTTACAGAATCGAAAAGAGAATGAGCCACATTACAATTGTGCTGAATGAAAGATAGGAGGGCAAACATGGGACAGAAAGTGAATCCTCATGGCTTAAGAGTCGGTGTAATTAAGGATTGGGACTCTAAATGGTATGCAGAAGGAGACTTCGCAGACTTTTTAGTAGAAGACTATAACATCAGAACATTTCTGAAGAAGAAATTATACAGCGCCGGAGTTTCCAAGATCGAAATCGAGCGTGCCTCTGACCGCGTAAAGGTGATTCTTTACACAGCAAAGCCCGGTGTGGTAATCGGAAAGGGCGGAGCTGAGATTGAGAAGGTGAAAGCTGAGCTTCAGAAGATGGTTGACAAGAAGCTGGTGGTTGACATCAAGGAAGTAAAGAGACCGGACAAGGATGCGCAGCTGGTGGCAGAGAATATTGCTCTGCAGCTTGAGAACCGTGTATCTTTCCGCCGGGCAATGAAGTCCTGCATGTCCAGAAGCATGAAGGCCGGAGCGATGGGGATTAAGAGCGCCGTTTCCGGACGTCTCGGAGGAGCAGACATTGCACGTACCGAGTTCTACTCTGAGGGTACCATTCCCCTTCAGACATTAAGAGCAGATATCGATTATGGTTTCGCTGAAGCAGATACCACCTACGGCAAGCTGGGCGTTAAGGTTTGGATCTACAAGGGCGAAATACTTCCAACAAAGGCAGCAAAGGAAGGGAGCGATAAATAATGTTAATGCCAAAGAGAGTAAAACGCCGCAAACAGTTCCGTGGTTCCATGGCTGGCAAGGCGTTGAGAGGAAATAAAATTACAAACGGCGAATTTGGTATTGTGGCTATGGAGCCCTGCTGGATTAAATCCAACCAGATTGAGGCAGCCCGTATTGCCATGACCCGTTACATTAAGCGTGGCGGTAAAGTATGGATTAAGATTTTCCCGGATAAGCCCGTAACCACCAAGCCGGCTGAGACCCGTATGGGTTCCGGTAAAGGAACATTGGAATATTGGGTAGCTGTTGTGAAGCCGGGACGCGTGATGTTCGAAATCTCCGGCGTGTCAGAAGAAATTGCCCGTGAAGCGTTACGTCTTGCTACACATAAATTACCTTGCAAATGTAAAGTAGTTTCACGTGCAGACTTAGAAGGCGGTGAATCAAATGAAAACTAGTAAATATGTAGAAGATTTAAAGACCAAAACTGCAACAGAGCTTAATGAGCTTTTGGTTGCTGCCAAGAAAGAACTTTTCAATTTAAGATTCCAGAACGCGACAAACCAGTTGGATAATACCGGAAGAATCAAAGAAGTAAGAAAGAATATTGCCAGAATTCAGACGATTATCACTGAAAAAGCAAACGCGGCGGAATAATCCTAGGAAAGGGGTAAACAATCGTGGAAAGAAATCTTAGAAAAACACGGACCGGTAAAGTTGTAAGTGATAAGATGGATAAGACTGTTGTAATTGCAGTCCAGGACAACGTGAGACATCCGCTGTACAACAAAATCGTTAAAAAAACCTATAAATTAAAAGCACATGACGAGAACAACGAATGCAAAATCGGTGATACCGTCAGAGTAATGGAGACAAGACCTTTATCCAAGGATAAGAGATGGAGACTTGTTGAAATTGTTGAGAGAGCGAAATAAAGGAGGCTGCCGGCATGATACAACAGGAAAGTAGACTGAAAGTCGCTGATAACACCGGAGCAAAAGAATTACTGTGCATTCGTGTTATGGGCGGCTCAACAAGAAGATATGCAAACATTGGTGACATTATCACTGCTACGGTCAAAGATGCAACGCCAGGCGGTGTTGTTAAAAAAGGTGATGTGGTGAAGGCTGTGGTAGTTCGTTCCGTAAAAGGCGCACGCCGTAAAGACGGTTCCTATATCAGATTCGACGAAAATGCGGCTGTTATCATCAAGGATGACAAGACCCCCAGAGGAACCCGTATTTTTGGGCCAGTTGCCAGAGAGCTTCGTGAAAAGCAGTTTATGAAAATTGTTTCCTTAGCTCCGGAAGTATTATAGGAGGTAGCAAGATGGCAACCATGAAGATTAAAAAGGGCGATTTGGTAAAGGTTATCGCCGGTAAAGACAAAGATAAAGAAGGCAAGGTGCTTGCTGTAAACAGTAAGAAGAATACCGTATTGGTGGAGGGAATCAACATGATTACCAAACACACAAAGCCCAGCATGGCCAATCAGCAGGGTGGTATTGTTCATCAGGAAGGACCCATTGATATTTCAAATGTAATGTACGTTCACAAAGGAACCGCCACCAGAGTGGGATTCAAGATGGACGGCGACAAGAAAGTACGTTTTGCCAAAGCTACGGGCGACGTAATTGATTAATCGTGAGAGAGGAGGTCCATCAAGTTGAGTAGATTAAAAGAGACATATTTAAATGAAATTGTACCCGCAATGGTCAAGAAGTTTGAATATAAAAATGTGATGCAGGTGCCGAAGCTGGAAAAAGTAGTTGTCAACATGGGTGTTGGCGAAGCCAAGGAAAATGCAAAGCTTCTGGAAGCTGCAATTAAGGATATGGAAACCATCACCGGACAGAAGGCTGTTGTAACCAAGGCAAAGAACTCCGTGGCCAACTTCAAAATCAGAGAAGGCATGTCCATCGGATGTAAGGTTACCTTAAGGGGCGAGAAGATGTATGAATTCGTTGACCGTCTCATTAACCTGGCACTTCCCCGTGTGCGTGACTTCCGTGGAGTAAACCCCAACGCATTTGACGGAAGAGGAAACTATGCTCTGGGTATCAAGGAGCAGCTTATTTTCCCGGAAATCGAATACGATAAGGTTGACAAGGTGCGCGGCATGGACGTTATCTTCGTAACCACTGCCAAGACCGATGAAGAAGCCCGCGAATTATTGACCCAGTTCAATATGCCATTCGCCAAGTAAGAAGGAGGGAATTTCAATGGCAAAAACATCTATGAAAATAAAGCAGCAGCGCAAACAGAAATTCTCTACCAGAGAATATAACCGTTGCAGAATTTGTGGCCGTCCACATGCTTATTTGAGAAAATACGGAATCTGCAGAATCTGCTTCCGTGAATTAGCATACAAGGGCCAGATTCCTGGCGTTAAGAAGGCTTCCTGGTAGGCCGGAAAAGGAGGAAACGTTCAAATGACTATGAGTGATCCAATTGCAGATATGCTTACAAGAATCCGTAACGCAAATATTGCAAAGCATGATACAGTAGATGTACCTGCGTCCAAGATGAAGCTGTCCATTGCTGAAATCCTCTTCAATGAAGGTTACATCAGCAAATATGACATCATCGAAGACGGCAGCTTTAAGACCATCCGTATTACCCTGAAATACGGCAAAGACAAGAATGAGAAAATCATTACAGGGCTGAAGAGAATTTCCAAACCGGGTCTTCGTGTATACGCCGGTAAGGAAGAGATTCCCAAGGTGCTGGGCGGACTGGGTATCGCAATCCTCTCCACCAACCAGGGAGTTGTTACTGACAAGGAAGCAAGAAAATTAGCAGTAGGCGGCGAAGTGCTGGCTTACGTATGGTGAGAAAATAGGAGGTACGGGCATGTCACGTATAGGAAGAATGCCAATCGCTGTTCCGGCAGGCGTAACTGTTGAAATAGCAGAAAATAATCATGTGACTGTAAAAGGTCCCAAGGGAACACTCGAGAGAGTATTACCCGCAGAAATGGAAATCAAACAGGAAGGTGACGAGGTTATCGTTACCAGACCCAATGACTTAAAGAAGATGAAATCCTTGCACGGATTAACCAGAACCCTCATCAACAACATGGTTGTGGGTGTTACCGAAGGCTACAAGAAGGAGCTTGAGGTAAATGGTGTCGGTTACAGAGCTTCCAAGGCAGGCAAGGTGCTTACACTGAATCTGGGCTTCTCTCATCCCGTAGAGATGGAGGACCCCGAAGGTCTGGAATCCAAGGTTGAAGGAAACAAGATTACTGTTTCCGGTATCGATAAGGAAAAAGTTGGCCAATACGCAGCGGAAATCAGAGATAAGAGAAGACCTGAGCCCTATAAAGGAAAAGGTATCAAGTATGCTGATGAAGTTATCAGACGTAAAGTTGGTAAGACTGGTAAGAAATAATTAAAGGAGTGAGACAGGAATGGTTAGTAAGAAATCAAGAACAGAAGTTCGTTTGAAAAAACATAGAAGAATGCGTAATCATCTCAGCGGAACTGCTGAAAGACCACGTCTGGCTGTGTTTCGAAGCAATAATCATATGTACGCTCAAATTATTGACGATACAGTTGGAAATACCCTTGTTTCTGCCTGCACCCTGCAGAAGGATGTGAAGGCAGAAGTAGAGAAGACGAATAACGTTGATGCAGCAGCACATCTGGGTACTGTCATTGCGAAGAAAGCATTAGAGAAGGGAATCACCACTGTTGTCTTTGATAGAGGCGGCTTCATATATCAGGGCAAGATTAAGGCTTTGGCTGATGCAGCAAGAGAAGCTGGTTTAGAATTCTAGGAGGAAACAATACATGAAACGTACAATTATTGATGCTAGTCAATTTGAATTAACTGAAAAAGTGGTATCAATTAAGCGTGTTACAAAGGTTGTAAAAGGTGGCCGTAACATGCGTTTCACAGCTCTTGTTGTTGTTGGCGACGGCAACGGCCATGTGGGAGCCGGCCTGGGAAAAGCAACAGAAATCCCGGAAGCAATCCGCAAAGGCAAAGAAGACGCTATGAAAAAGCTGATTACCGTAAAATTGGACGATAACAACAGTATTACCCACGACATTACCGGAAAGCACACCGGAGCGTCCGTGCTACTGAAGAGAGCCCCCGAAGGTACCGGTGTGATTGCCGGCGGCCCTGCACGTAACGTGTGTGAGTTGGCAGGTATCAAAAACATCCGTACCAAATCCTTAGGCTCCAACAATAAGCAGAACGTGGTACTGGCTACCATCGACGCATTGAGTCAGCTGAAATCCCCGGAAGAGGTTGCAAAACTTCGCGGTAAATCTGTAGAAGAGATACTGGGTTAAGGAGGGAACAAAAATGGCAGAGAAATTAAAAATCACACTTGTGAAATCTACCATCGGTGCAGTGCCAAAGCACAAAAAGACCGTGGAGGCTCTGGGCTTAAATAAGCTTCATAAGACGGTTGAAATGCCGGACAATGCAGCGGTGAGAGGTATGATTCAGCAGGTAAGACATTTAGTGAAAGTAGAAGAAGTATAAAAAACGTAAGGAGGTGTCAGGATGAACTTATCAAATTTACAGCCGGCAGACGGTTCCAAGCACAGCGATAATTTCAGAAGAGGACGTGGACACGGTTCAGGAAATGGTAAGACGGCAGGAAAAGGCCACAAGGGTCAGAAAGCCCGTTCAGGAGCTCCCAGACCCGGATTTGAAGGCGGCCAGATGCCATTATACAGAAGAATACCCAAGAGAGGATTTACCAACCGGAATTCCAGAACTATTGTAGGAATCAATGTATCCGCTCTGGAGGTGTTTGAGAATGATGCAGTGGTAACTGTTGAAGCCCTCATGGAGCAGGGAATCGTTAAGAATCCGAGAGATGGTGTTAAGATTCTCGGAAACGGCGAACTTACTAAGAAACTCACGGTACAGGTAAATGCCTTCAGTGCAGGTGCGAAAGAAAAAATTGAGGCTCTTGGTGGAAAAGCAGAGGTGATCTAATGCTGGATACACTCCGTAATGCATTTAAAATCAAAGATATCAGAAACCGGATTATTTTTACCTTTCTCATGTTAATCGTCATCCGAATCGGGGCGCAACTCCCGATTCCGGGTGTGAACCGGGCGTTGATTGAAAGCTGGTTTACGGAACGGGGTACAGATGCGTTTAACTTCTTTGATGCTATTACCGGCGGCTCTTTTTTACAGATGTCGGTATTTGCATTGAGTATTACACCATACATTACCTCTTCCATTATCATGCAGCTTCTGACCATCGCAATTCCAAAGCTGGAAGAGATGCAGAAGGATGGAGAGGACGGAAGAAAGAAGATTGCAGAAATTACCCGTTATCTGACAGTTGGACTGGCGCTCATTGAATCTACAGCTCTGGCTATTGGCTTTGGCCGCAGCGGCTATCTGCAAAAATTTGATGCGCTGACAGTGATAACTGTTATACTTACTCTGACTGCAGGCTCTGCGGTATTGATGTGGCTGGGAGAGAGAATTACGGAGAAGGGTGTGGGCAATGGTATTTCCATCGTCCTGACGATTAACATTATATCCACGATGCCCAATGATTTTGCATCTCTGTATCAGCAGTTCATTGCAAGCTCCCGCAATATTGGGTGGGCTGTGATGGCGGCGGTTGTCATTGTGGCAATTATCCTGGGTATGGTTGTGTTCGTGGTGCTGCTTCAAGGTGGGCAGCGCAAAATTCCGGTGCAGTATTCCAAGAAGATTCAGGGAAGAAAGCAGGTGGGCGGACAGTCTACCCATATTCCCATGAAGGTGAACACCGCTGGCGTAATTCCCATTATTTTTGCACAGTCTCTGTTGCAGTTCCCGGTGGTTATCGCCACCATTCTGGGTAAAGGCAATGGAACGGGAATCGGCAGTAAGATTCTTCATGGATTATCCCAGCAGTACTGGTGTAATCCCAAGGAGCCGATTTACAGCATCGGACTTTTGGTATACATTATTCTGGTGATTGCTTTTGCTTACTTCTATACGTCTGTGACCTTCAATCCCTTGGAGATTGCCAACAATATGAAGAAGCAGGGCGGCTTTATTCCGGGTATTCGTCCGGGCAAGCCCACCAGTGACTATTTAAACAGAATCTTAAATTATATTGTATTCATCGGAGCAGTGGCACTTGTGATTGTAGCGATAGTTCCTATCTTTTTTAATGGTGTGTTTGGAGCCAGCGTCTCCTTCGGCGGAACCTCCATCATCATTATTGTGGGCGTGGTTATTGAGACCCTGAAGCAGATTGAGTCTCAGATGCGAGTGCGCTATTATAAAGGATTTTTGAATGACTGATATGTGTACTGTGAGGGAGTGCTGTGATGCACTTCCCGCAGTGCACTAAAGTTGTTCATAACAATAGGCGGTTCGAAAGGCGTACCGCCTATTGTACATGACACAAGAAAAAATGCAGGCGTATCGGTCTGCGTAGAGTGGAAGAGAAAAGGGAGGCAATATTCTATGAAGATTATCATGTTGGGAGCTCCGGGAGCAGGAAAAGGAACACAGGCAAAAAAGATTGCAGACAGGTACAGTGTACCTCACATTTCAACAGGTGATATTTTCCGCGCCAACATCAAAGAAGGAACGGAATTGGGCAGGAAAGCCAAGACATACATGGATCAGGGGCTTCTGGTACCAGATGAGCTGGTGGTGGAGCTGGTGGTGGACCGAATCAAACAGGCAGATTGTGAGAATGGATTTGTACTGGACGGATTTCCAAGAACCATACCCCAGGCGGAGGCTTTGGATGCAGCCCTTAAGAATATCGGAGAGGCCATGGACCATGCCATCGATGTGGATGTTCCCGATGAAAACATTATCAACAGGATGTCAGGGAGACGTGCATGCCTGGACTGCGGCGCCACTTATCATATCGTGACCATTCCCACCAAGGTGGAGGGTATCTGTGATGTCTGTGGAAACAAAATCGTGCTTCGGGAGGACGATAAGCCTGAGACCGTACAGAAACGCCTGGAGGTTTATCATGCACAGACACAGCCGCTGATTGACTACTACAAGAAGCAGGGCATTTTAAAAACCGTAGACGGAACACAATTGATGGATGCAGTATTTAACGCCATCGTTGAAATATTGGGAGCGTAGACAATGTCAGTATCAATAAAATCTGCCAGAGAGATTGAATTAATGCGTGCAGCCGGGAAAATTCTGGCAAAGGTACATGAAAACCTGGGCAGGGAGCTTCATGTGGGCATGTCCACCTGGGAGGTGGATAAGCTGGGAGAGGAAATTATCCGAAGCTACGGATGCATACCCTCCTTTAAGAACTACAACGGCTATCCCGCAGCCATCTGCGTGTCGGTCAACGACGAGGTGGTTCACGGAATACCCACAAAGAAGCGTATCATTCACCCAGGGGATATTGTAAGCCTGGATATCGGAGTCATCTATAAGGGATATCATTCCGACGCAGCCAGAACTCACGGAATCGAGGAGATTTCCCCGGACGCGGAGCTTTTGCTTGCACGTACCAGGCAGAGCTTTTTTGAAGGCATGAAATACGCAAAAGAAGGAAATCATCTGCACGACATCTCCAATGCCATTGCAAGCTACGCAGAGAGCTTCGGGTATGGCGTAGTGAGAGACCTTGTGGGTCATGGAATTGGTGACCATCTTCATGAGGACCCGCAGATTCCCAATTTTATTCAGAAAAGCCGCGGCATTAAGCTGCGGGCAGGAATGACACTGGCCATTGAACCTATGATTAACGCAGGCCGCTATGATGTGGAATGGCTGGATGACGACTGGACCGTTGTGACGGAGGACGGATCTCTGTCTGCCCACTATGAGAATACCATACTGATTACTTCAGGGGAACCGGAAATTTTCACCCTGACGGAGTCGGAGCTTATGGATGCATAGGGAGGCTGCCATGAGAGGGAAGCTGGCAAAAGCATTGTCCGGTCATGACAAAGACAGTATTTATGTAATTGTAAGAGAAGAAGCGGCCTTTGTATATTTGGCAGACGGACGCATAAAGCCCGTCCACAAGCCAAAAAAGAAAAATAAAAAGCATATACAGATTATCAACAGGCTTCCGAAAGAAATTACAGAAATGTTGCCGCAGGATAGGGAATTTCGGAATGAAGAAATCAAGAGAGCTCTGAAGCTATACAGGAAGAGCCAGGAGCAATGCCAAGAGGAGGATTGTTAGAGTATGTCGAAAGCAGACGTTATTGAAGTTGAAGGAAGAGTTGTGGAGAAATTACCCAACGCCATGTTCCAGGTGGAGCTGGAAAACGGCCACCAGGTGCTGGCTCACATCAGCGGGAAGCTTCGGATGAATTTCATCCGTATTCTGCCCGGTGATAAGGTAACCATAGAGCTGTCGCCCTACGATTTGACCAAGGGGAGAATTATCTGGAGAGATAAATAGGAGGCTGCCTGGCAGTTTCCTGCAAATCCCGAATATCGGATTGGAACAATAGAAGGAACCAGAAAAAGAATCAGCTGCAGGGTTGATTCTTTTTTTTATATCATAGGAAAGTTCTCCGAACTTGCCTATGATATAAAAAACGCTCCGCTGTGGATGCGCTCTACACTCCGTTTCGGTCGTTGCTAGACAAGCGCCACTGGCGCTTA
>CAPNGW010000021.1 GCA_948665105.1 uncultured Lachnospiraceae bacterium | reverse complement strand
ATCACACGCAACATTATCCGTATGATGGACGGAGATATCCAGGTGGAATCCAGATTAAATGAAGGCTCCCGGTTTACGGCGGTGATTCATTTGGAATTGCAGGAGCGGGCCGCAGAGCAGGCCCTGGAGCTTGCCGGTCTGCCCATACTGGTGGTGGATGATGATGAGATTACCTGCGAAAATGCCTGTCTTATTTTAAATGAAATAGGAATGAAGAGCGAGTGGTGCATGTCCGGGCAGGAAGCGGTGGAGCGTATATGCCGGCGGCAGGAAGAGAATAATGGATACTGTGCAGTGATTGTTGACTGGAAAATGCCCCAAATGAACGGAATCGATACGGTCCGGGAAATTCGAAGGCGGGTGGGGGAGGAGCTTCCTCTGCTTATCAGCTCGGCCAATGACTGGTCGGAAATCGAAAAGGATGCCCAGGCGGCGGGAGTGAATAAATTTATTTCCAAGCCATTGTTTAAAAGCCGTCTTGTGAGCTGCCTGAAAGAGGCTTTGTCCAAGGAGGCACAAAAAGTATCGGATGAAAAGGTATACCCGGAGGAGGTGACCTTTGAGGGCAGGCATATTCTTCTGGCGGAGGACAATGAGCTGAATGCAGAGATTGCACAGGAGATTCTGGAGGCCACAGGGGCTTCTGTTACCTGGGCACGAAACGGTCAGGAAGCTCTGGAGCGTCTGAAGCAATCCCAGGAAGGGTATTTTCATATGATTTTTATGGATGTGCAGATGCCGGTGTTAAATGGGTATGAGGCTACGGCGGCTATCCGTGGCCTGAAGCGGCAGGATGCCCAAAGCCTGCCCATTGTGGCCATGACGGCCAATGCCTTTTTGGAGGATGTGAATAATGCGCTGAATGCCGGCATGAACGAGCATATCTCAAAGCCTGTGGATTTTGAGGAGCTAAAGGCGGTGATGAGGAAGTATTTGTAGCGGAGTCGGCATTGGTACGGAAGAAACACCCAATATTGTAATGAATGCAGGAATATTTTTACTATGGTAAAGATATTCCTGATTATTTTACGAAAAAATATATCATAAGAATAAAAAAGAAAAAAATTTCCATTTCAAATATATAAAAAGTAAATATAATAATTAGTAGGACAGGAAATATACAAAAGGAAGCTGAACAAATGGCAAAAAACAAGAAAACCACCTTCGGCCAAAAAATTACAATTCTGACAACCCTCACGTCAGTGGGGACCATTGTTTTGCTGGGTGTCTCTCTGATGATTGTTTTTGTTGTCTATCTGTTTCGCAATGCCCAGAAGGACATGGAATACATTTTGGATACCACCAACCGCCAGTTTTATGACAAGCTGGAATTTATTGCCGATGGCGCGGTGTCCATTCGGCGCAACACGGTGCTGACGGAATTTCTGGAGCGGGGAACCATGGACACAGAGGAGGCACAAAGGCAGCTGACCTATGCCATTGAGCTGATGTCGGACAGGAATATGGTAAACCAGATTCCCTTTGTGGAGAGCGTTTACCTTTTTAACAATCAGGGGCGGTTTCTGGAAGATCACTATTATCCCAGCACGGTTTCTGCGCTTAAGGAGGCCCACGAGGAGGTGAAAAAGCAGCTGGAGGAATACAAGCAAAGCAATCGGCAGTATGCGTTTCTTAAGGGGGCTGCAGACGGAAAGATAAATCTGTATTTTCGCATGTACGATGGGAAGCTGACCCAGACGGGGATTTGCGTGGTGGAGATTCAAGAGGAGGCCATCAGGGAGATTTTTAAAGGCATCGAAGACTATGAAAACAGTGCCTGGATGGTTCTGGATGTTGGGGGACAGATTTTGGTTTCCCAGGAAAATTCTGTTCGTCCGCTCAAACCGGAAACCTTAACCGGCGATTTTCTGGGGCATATAAGGCTGGACAACCAGAAGGTTATTCTAAGCACCATGACCTGTGGCTTTAAAAGCCGGGCGGCCATTGCGGTGGGGCAGAGTAACGTATACCGGATTTTGCAGCCCACAGCAATCACATTCTTTGTCATCCTCTTTGTGGCCCTGGCCTTTGCGGTATTTCTTGCATTGATAAACAGCCGCAGTATGACCAGGCAGCTAAGGGAGATGACGGAGGAAATCCGGGAATTTGGAGAGCAGAAGCTGGATGTGCGGATGGGGGATTTCCCTATTTTGGAATTCCACGAAATCGGAGCGGTGTTCAATGAGATGGCGGATAAAATGCAGCATTTGATTACGGAGGTATATGAGAAGCGGCTTTTGGCCAACCGGTCCCAGATAAAATACCTGCAGTCTCAGATTAACCCTCATTTTCAGTTTAACGTCCTGGCCATGCTGGCGGTGAAAGCCAAGGCGGCAGGGAACGAAGAGATATATAAGGGCCTTCGAGCCTTCTCCAAGCTTACCCAGGGGAAAATTTTCAGGGAGGAGGAGAGCCGCATCACCGTTGCCAGGGAACTGGAGCTGGTGGAATTTTACCTGTATCTGCAAAATGCCCGGTACCGGGATAAAATCCGGTATGAGATTATCTGCGCCCAGGAGTCTGTCAAGGAGAATCTGATTCCCCGGCTGTTGATTGAGCCCCTGGTGGAAAATGCCGTTTCCCACGGCCTGGAGCCCAAGGCGGGGAATGGCACCGTGAAGGTCAACCTGTTTGAGACGGAAAATCAGCTTCACATTATTGTGGAGGATAACGGCGTGGGCTTTGAGCAGGTGAAGGGAGGGCATGAAGAGATGGAGGAAGGACTTAAGGCGCACACGGGAACCGGAATTGCCAATACAAGGAGGCTCTTAAAGGCCTTATACGGTGAAAGCTGCCGGATGGATGTTTCAAGCCAAAAGGACAGGGGAACTCGAATTGAAATTATTATACCAAAGGAGAAGGAGTATGTGGAAGGTAATGATTGCGGATGACGAGGCATACATACGGGAGGTCATGCAGAATCTGGTGCCTTGGGAGAAGCTGGGATGCCGTCTGATGTATGTGGCGGAGAATGGGAGCGATTTGATTGACAAGCTGGAAATGAACAGGCCGGACATTGTGATTACGGATGTAAAGATGCCAAAGACAGACGGGTTAACCGTAAGCAGGCATATAAATGAAACCTGCCCGGAGGTCCAGGTGATTCTCCTAAGCGCCTATTCGGAATTTGAGTATGCTAGAATGGGAATCAAATATAATGTCTGTGGCTATGTGCTGAAAACGGATATTTTTGACGAGCTTCCCCTTGCGGTGGAGAAGGCCGTTCACAATCTGGAAAAGCAGCAGACGGAGCTCTTAAATTCTCTTAAGGAGGAGGGCGGCGGAAGCGAACCCCTCATTCAACAGATGGAGAACTATATCGGCCAGTGGTATACAAAGAAGATTACTTTGGTGGATATGGCGGAGGCTCTCCATGCAAACCCCAGCTACTTAAGTCGGCTTTACAAAATGAAGAAGGGGGAGAACCTCTTTGACAGTATCAATCGGAGACGGCTGGAAAAGGCCAAGGAATATATGGTGGAGACGGACATGAAGGTGTACCAGATTTCCGATGCGGTGGGATTTGAGGACACGGGATATTTTTCCCGGGCCTTTAAGAAGTATACCGGATTGACGCCCAAGGAATATCGAAACAGGAGGAAGGAGTCATGAGAAAATGCTTGACAGCCCTCCTGACGGCTTTCCTGCTTCTGGCAATCTCCGGCTGCACAGGCAGGGCGGAGGAGAAGAGAACGGAGATTGTGGTGATGCACCCCTGGGGAACCATGGAGGCAGATCATGTTGCCATGCGGGACATCTATATGGACTTTGAGAAGGAGAATCCGGATGTAAAAATCAAGCTGGTATCTCTCCCCACAGTAGGCGAGATGTTTGAAAAAATCAGCAATATGATGCTGGTGGGAGAGGTGCCGGATGTGGTTTTCTGCGCCAATATCGGACGTGAGATTCTCTATGACTTCATGGTGGAGAATGATTATGCGCTGAATCTGTTGCCGTATCTTCAGCAGGATTCGGAGTTTTTAAACAGTCTTTCTCCCAATAACCTCAGCTACTGGCAGCACGGCCAAAAGCTGTATACCGTTTCGGATGTGCTGGTGTTAAGCGGAGGCTACTGGTATAACCAGGATATCTATGAGGCCGCAGGAATCCAGGGGCCCGCAGAAACCTGGGAGGAGCTGGAGGAAATTTGTGAAGCCATTGAGCACTGGAGTGCTGCCGAAAATACCAGAGTGCAGCCTATTCAGTTCACCCACGAGGGCTACCTTTACTGTATCGACCATATGCTGGCCTGCAATGGCAGGGAAAGCGAGGCAGCCATTGGCTTGGGAGAGTCCGTTGTGGTGGAGGAGGAGTTTGTGGAGGTGTTAAACCGATGCCGCCGTCTGTACCCCTATGGGGAGGGGGAAGGCTATAGCTACCGGGATGAAACAGATTTGTTTAACGAGGGGAAGCTGGCCATGTATGTGAACGGTGTCTGGGGCGTGAATATGATTGAGGATGATATCAATGCAAAATATGCGCTGTTTCCTGCCGGGGAAGGGAAATCCCTGGCCTGTGAGTCCGCCGGACTGGGATTTGTTCTGGGGAATACTAAGGATGCAAAACGGCAGGAGTGCAGCGTGGGTTTTTTAAAGTATATGCTCAGTGAGCCGGTGCAGCGGCGGATTCTGGAGGAGACAGAGCAGGTTCCTGCCAATCCGGCCATTGATTTAGAGGCCTATCGGGAGGAAATGCCCCGTTTTTATCAGGCCGTGACAGAGGTGCAAAACGCCGACAGAAAAATCGAGATGCCCAATCATCTGTGGAGCACAGAGCAGACAGAGATTTTTGCCCATGATCTTTTTTCGGTGCTGCGGGGCGAGATGACAGATGGGGAGTTTATGGGAAAAATAGAAAAATATCCATCCTGGTAAAGATAATCCATGGAAATCGGTAAACAAAGTGCACAAGAAAGCAAAGGGAATCCATTCAAAATATACAATAAAACTGTATAATATCAAGTACAAAGCAACAAATGTAACAAAGAAAAAGAGAAATTCAAAAAAACGGGTGAGAAATCACCGAAAAAGGAGGAAAACATGAAGAAAAAGTTAATCAGTATGCTGTTGGCTGCTGCCCTGGGAGTTACTTTGCTGGCAGGCTGTGGCGGTGACGACAAGAAGGATGGTCAGGATACGCCTCCTGCCACGGAAGATGGCGGAGATACCCAGGAACCGGCGGATGTGGAAGAGCCCCCGGCAGAGACCGGCGATCAGGAAGTGCTGGAATTCTATCATGGCTACTACCACGATGAGAGCGAATGGCCGGCAGCCAAGGTGATGAGAGACCTTTACGATGAATTTGCAGCGCAGCATGCAGACGGACCGGTTGTATTCAAGCCTATCGCGGTTGAGAACCGTGACGATATTGTAAGTACAGAGGTTGCAGGCGGCAGCTTCCCGGATATGGTGGACTGTGGTGTGGCAGTGCCTCTGGCGGCCATCAGCCAGAACCTGGTATATGATATGAAGCCCTTTATTGATGAGAACGGGCTTCAGGCAGCAGTAGGCTTAAATTACACCCAGAATGATGTGGACGGAAAAATCTATTCCGTACATGACCAGATGGAAAGCCGCGGTATGTGGTACAACTCTAAGATTCTGGAGGCAGCCGGTGTGAAGCCGGAGGATTTGAATACCTGGGATGGTTTTGCTCAAGCTATGGAGAAGGTACGTGGAATTGGCGACGGCAGCTATGGGTATGCAGCAGGACAGGGCTCCTTCATTATGATGAATGCATATATGGCTTCCACGGAAGAGGGAAGAGCCGTTATGGAAGCAGACCTTACCCCAGAGAGCATTGAATCTGAAGCCTTTGCCAACGCATTCAAGACCATTGCGAAGCTGGACCAGGAGAATGGCTCCGACCATACGGTAGATGACCTTGGTCTGGTGATGGATGACTTCAACAAGGCCGGGACCATGGCAGTGCTGCCCAACGGTGTATGGAATGCCAGCGGGATTGACGAAGGCTTGGTAGATGTAATCGAGCCCATGATTTTCCCGGGGAATGTATCCCTGTCTTCTGCAGGCGCAGGCCTTACCATCGCCAACAACATGAGCGAGGCCAAGACAGAGCTTGCTCTGGAATTCGTAAGATATATGACCAGCAAGGAAGTAGCAGAGAAAATCTTTACTGGCGTCCAGGCCAACCCCTGTAACACCGAGGTGGACTTAAATGCTCTGGCAGAGTCAAGCGGCAATCCTGCAACCATAAAGCTGGCTAAGGCATGTACCATGGTGAACGAAGCAGGAACCATCTGTGAATCCGTGGCCTTCATCTGGGGCTCCGATGTTACGGCAGCAATCCAGAATGCCCTTAAGGAGTGTGCAGTGTCCGGTGCCGACATCGATGCAAGATTTGAACAGTTGAAGCAGGAATTGACAGCCATTATCGGTTAACTTTGTTAAGCGGCAGAGGAAGGGAGCGGCGCTCCCTTCCTTTTTGCAGTATGACGAGGTGCTTTTGCATGAGACGGAGAGGAGTTCTATGAAAAAAAAGAAAAACCGATTGGGAATCAAACGCCAGCTGTTTATTCTGGCGTTTCTGGCACCGACCATCATTGCGTTCTGCATGTTCTATCTGTATCCTATTATCACGGTACTTGCCACCTCTTTTTGCAAGTGGGACTATACGAACATTCAGGCTCCGCAGTTCTTCGGATTTGCCAACCTTTTTGAAAATTACAAGTACATTTTTGATACATATCCCTATTTCTGGGAAGCCTTGGGCAATTCCTTAAGCTGGGCCCTTCTTGGAGTGGTGCTCCAGATTCCTGTGGCCACCTTGATTGCCCTGGCATTTTCCAGAAAAGGCAGAAGTGTTAAGATTATCCGCAACATTTTTATCATACCCAATATGATTTCCTCCGCAGCGTTGGGCATGATTTTTCTGCAGCTTTACAATCCATCCTACGGAATCGTCAATCCTGTGATTCGCATTTTTAAGGAGGGATTTACGGACAATATCCTGCTCCTTAAGGGACCTGCCTTCTGGGCCATGACCTTCTCTTATATATTCTTCACCGGAACCACCACATTGATGATTCTGGGAAATATTATGGCAGTGCCGGAGGAGATTAAGGAGGCGGCCAAGCTGGACGGAGCCAGCGGCTGGAAGGCGGATTTGTATATTACCATTCCCATGATTAAGGATACCTTACGCACGGTGTCCATTTTGTCCGCCACCTCCGGTTTCCTTCTGTACAATGAGGTGTTCTTCTTAACCAAGGGAGCGGCTGGCACCTACAGTATCAGCTATGTGATTCGTGAGCTGGCAATTACCAGTCCCAGAGCCCAGTTCGGACGTGCCAATTCCGTGGCTTCCATCCAGATTCTGGTGGGGATGGCCATTATTTTTGCCATCAATCTTGGATATGGTGCAGTGGGAAGGCGGCGCCTTAAGAAAGGAGGAAGCTTATGAAACGGGAGTCCAAGGGCACAAAAATTATATCGTGGATTTGCCTGGGGTGGGCCCTTTTGGTGGCCCTTGTTCCGCTGGTATGGCTGGTGATGTCCAGCTTTAAAGAGGACCCTCTGGCGAGACCGGGCTTTCAGCTTCCGGAATCCATTTACCTTAAGGGGTACATTTCAACCTTCAAGGATTTACATGTGATGCGGTATTTTGGAAACAGCCTTCTTGTTTCCTTTGCCTCTGTGTTTATCAGCATTGTGATGATTTCCATGTCTGCCTATGTGGTGGCCCGGCTGAAATTCAAAGGAAAGAGCCTGGTGAATATGATGCTGTATTCCACCATGTTCATTCCGGCTACAGCCTTGACCTATCCGGTGTACAACCTTGTGAAAGGTCTGCATCTTTACAATACCAGAGGAGCTCTGATTTTTGTCTATGCCTGCAGCGGACTGGCGGTAAGCTTTTTCGTAATTAAAAATTACTATCTGAATATTCCGCCGGAGATGGAGGATGCGGCCAGAATCGACGGCTGCGGATATGTGAGTACATGGCTTAGGGTAATCTTCCCCATGGCCCGGCCCGGAATTCTCACTGCGGGGGTGCTGGCGTTCTTAAATAACTGGAACGAATACTACTGGGCCTCCCTGGTGCTGATTGATAAGGAGAAGATGACGGTTCCGGCGCTTCTGTCCACCTTTACCACCACCTTCCGCACCAATTACAACGGATTGTTTTCGGCCATGGTGGTGATTATTCTGCCGCCCATTATTTTGTATATTATTTTCAGTAAATTCTTAGTGCAGGCCCTGTCCGGTGGTGCGGTCAAGGGCTAATGGAGGAAATATGAACCAGGAAATCAGAACAAGAACAAAATGGTTTATGGAGGACCGATTCGGCATGTTTATCCACTGGGGGCTTTATGCCATTCCGGCTTCGGGAGAGTGGGTCATGTCGGAGCGCCGGATGACAGTGGAGGAGTACGAAGCGTATTTTCGGGCTTTTGACCCGGTGGATTATGACCCAAAGGCCTGGGCGAGACTGGCCAGGGAGGCAGGTATGAAATATATGGTGCTGACAGCCAAGCATCACGACGGCTTCTGCCTGTTTGACTCAGCCTTCACTGATTACAAGGCCACCAACACCAAAGCCGGGCGGGATCTGGTGCGGGAATTTACCGATGCCTGCCGGGCAGAAGGCCTGAAGGTGGGATTGTATTTTTCCCTCATCGACTGGCACCACCCGGATTTCCCCAAATACAAGGATCGCCAGCATCCCATGCGGGATTGTGAGAAATATAGGGACGAGAAGATTGATTTTGACAGGTATCTTGATTATATGCACGGCCAGGTGAAGGAGCTGGTGACAGGCTACGGGAAACTGGACCTTTTGTGGTTTGACTTTTCCTACGATGATATGGCGGGAGAGAAATGGAGAGCCACGGAGTTGATTGACATGGTGCGTTCCCATCAGCCGGATGTGATTATCGATAACCGGCTGGAGGGGGCCGGAGATAATTTCGGGAGCATTTTAAGTGCGAACCCCCTTCCCTACAGCGGAGATTTTGCAAGTCCCGAACAGATTATTCCCCCGGAGGGTATCCGGGATGAGCTGGGGGAGCCGGTTCCCTGGGAGCTGTGCGCCACCATGAACAATCACTGGGGCTACTGCAATTTCGATTATCTGTATAAGTCGCCGGGGCTGATTATCCGCAAGCTGGTGGAGTGCGTCAGCAAGGGCGGAAATATGATTCTCAACGTGGGCCCTGATGCCCGGGGGAGGATTCCCAAGGAGAGTGTGAGAATTCTTAAGGAAATCGGTGAGTGGATGGACAAAAACGGCGAGAGCATATACGAAAACACCATCTGCCCCCTGCCCAAGCCCGAGTGGGGGCGGTATACAAAAAAGGGTGACGTAATTTATGCCCATGTGATGGATGCGCCTCTGGGGGCGCTGCCCCTTTACGGAATTGCCCCTGAGACGGTAGAGCGGGTAACCTATGTGGCTGACGGCAGTGAGGTCAACCGGCAGCGGGGCTGGAATACAGCCCAGTACCCGGATATTTCCTTTGTATCCTTTGGAGAGGACTCGGTGTTCACCTATCCTCTGCCGGATGAAAGGGACACGGTTTTAAAAATTGAATGTAAGAAGCGGGAAGGCAGGAAGCCTTGCTTGTAGTCCTGCAGCATGGGCTTTGCGGCTTCCTTCCAGATGTGCACCTTTACAAAATGTGATTTTGTCACGGAAAAATTTTTCTAAAGTTACTATAATATGTGATAAAGTTTTAAGTCTGAGAGCAGATTTAATTTCAAATCAGAAGTGATGATAGGAGGAGGTTTTTCCATGAGCGAGGTAAAACGGAAAATGCGAAAGGCATCTGTTGCCAGGAGCTATTGCGTCGCCTGCGGATGCTGTGTGAAGGTGTGTCCGAGAGAGGCCATATATGTGGAGAGAGGGGTTGCGGCAAAGGTAGATGTGGAGAAGTGTATCGGCTGCGGGAAATGCGCCAGGGAATGTCCGGCAACGGTGATTGCCATTGAGGAGGTGGCGTCATGAAAAAGCACTGGTATGATTATCTTTGGATTGTGTCTTTAACGTATCTTATATTGGGATTTTTTAATATCCTGTTTGCGTGGCTGGGGCTGTTGTGCTTCTTTATCCCTCTGCTGATTTCCATATTTGGCGGGACCAAGGGCTACTGCAACCGTTACTGTGGAAGAGGGCAGCTCTTTGGCCTGGTGGGTGGCAGATTCGGGCTGTCCCGAAAAAAGGATATTCCCAAATGGCTGAAAAGCAAGTGGTTCCGGTATGGATTTTTGATTTTCTTTTTTGCTATGTTTTTCCAGATGCTGTGGAGTACCTATCTGGTGTTTGCAGGTGCCGGGGACTTACGGAAGGCGGTGACGCTTTTGTGGACCTTTAAGGTTCCCTGGCACTGGGCCTACCATGGTACCTTGCTTTCTCAGGGCGTAGCCCAGTTTGCCTTTGGATTTTACAGTGTGATGCTGACCTCCACGGTGCTGGGGTTTGTGACGATGCTGCTGTTTAAGCCCCGGTCCTGGTGTGTATACTGCCCCATGGGAACCATGACGCAGCTGATTTGCAAGGCGAGAAACAAGGGGAGTACGGAAGCGTAAAAGATAGGTACAATAGGCAGATAACCGCCCATGGAATGGGACAGGAGGAGCAGAGAAATCTGCTCCTTTTTTTAAAAAATATTGCATTTTTTCCTAAAATCATACATAATAGCTTGTATAGAGAAAGGGAGGAATGATGTCGATGAGTAGCAGCAAAATGAAGAGTCCAACAACCCGTTTTCTAAAATACAGCTTTATCGGATTTCTGCTCTTTAGTGTCATTGTGTTCAGTATGCTGGGAGTTTACATGAACCGGGAGAGCAATAAGACCATTTACGAAGTGGGAGAAATTTACATGTCTGGAATGAACGAGCAAATGTCCAGGCATTTTGAAAATATCATCAAGCTACGTTTTGAACAGGTGGACGGCATTGTTTCTGCGGTTTCCACAGAGGACTATAACCAGGAAGGCCTGTATAAGGAGCTTATTTACAGAGCGCAAATCAGAAATTTTGACTATTTGGCCCTCTGCTCTGAAGGGGGAAACTTTGAAACGCTTTATGGCTCGCCAATACAGCCAATAAATCCACCGCCCTTTGTGGAAGCGTTAAAGCAGGGGGAGCAAAGAGTCGCCGTGGGAGTGAATGCGGCTGGAGATGAGGTGGTATTATTTGGTGTTCAGGCAGATTATCCATTGCAGAACGGTGAGAAAAGCCTGGGACTGATTGCGGCTGTTCCTCTTACATATATCACCAATGCGCTTTCCCTGGAGGAGGAAGGGCAGTTGACATATTTTTATATTGTCCGTCCGGATGGAAGCTTTGTAATACGCAATTCCAACACGGAATTGTGGGACTACTTTGCAAAGCTGCAAGAGCAACATGCTTCCGGGACAGATGAAGCATCCTCAGATACTTCTCTGAATGAGCTTGACAATGCATTGAAAGAGGGCAGAGAGTATACCACGATTCTTGATGTAGATGGGGAACATCGGCAAATTTACGGCACGCCACTGCCCTATTCAGAGTGGTATCTGATAGCGGTGATGCCCTACGGTGTATTGGACCAGAGCATCAATGGCCTCAATGTGCAGCGCATGTTCATAACATTGCTGGCCTGTCTTTCCGTACTAATTGTCCTGACATTGATATTCATCCGGTATTTTTCCATGACCCGTCAACAGCTTCGGGAATTGGAGAAGGCCCGCCAGGAAGCCCTTGAGGCAAATAGTGCAAAGAGTGAATTCTTAGCCAATATGAGTCACGATATCCGTACACCTATGAATGCAATTGTTGGCATGACCGTTATTGCCATGGCGCACATTGATAACCGGGAGCAGGTAAAAAATTGCCTGAGAAAAATTACCCTGTCCAGTAAGCATCTGCTGGGGCTGATTAACGATGTCCTGGATATGTCGAAAATCGAAAGTGGTAAATTGACCCTGACCAAGGAGCAGGTTTCCTTACAGGAGGTTGTGGAAGGCATTGTTAACATTATGCAGCCCCAGGTGAAGACGAAAAACCAAACCTTTAACATAAATGTAGATAATATCTTAACGGAAAGTGTGTGGTGCGATGGTGTTCGCCTGAATCAGGTTTTGCTGAATCTTCTGTCCAATGCCACCAAGTATACTCCGGAGGGAGGAGGCATACAGTTAGTGCTTTCCCAGGAGCCGTCTGCCAAAGGAGAAAGCTATGTCCGAATCCATATTAATGTTAAGGATAACGGAATTGGCATAGCACCGGATTTCCTGAACAAAATATACGATACCTATAGTCGTGCCGATGGGGCCAGAGTGAACAAAACGGAGGGCACCGGCCTGGGGATGGCCATTACAAAGTACATTGTGGACGCAATGGAGGGAACCATTGAGGTACAAAGCCAGCCCAATAAGGGTACGGAATTCCATCTGACCTTTGACTTTGAAAAAGCCGCTGCAATGGAAGGAGATATGATGCTCCCGCCCTGGAAAATGCTGGTGGTGGATGATGACGAGGTACTATGCAAGACAACCATAGATGCCCTGGAATCCATCGGGGTAAAGGCTGATTGGACCCTGAGCGGAGAGAAGGCCATAGATATGGTAATCCAGGAGCATCAAAAGGGAGACGATTATCAGATTATTTTATTGGACTGGAAGCTGCCCGGCATGAATGGCCTCCAGGTAGCCAAAGAGATTCGGCGTAATTTAAATAATGAAATACCGATTCTTTTGATTTCTGCATACGACTGGAGCGAATTTGAGGCAGAGGCACGCAATGCGGGAATCAGCGGCTTCATTTCCAAACCTCTGTTTAAATCAACATTGTTCTATGGTCTTCGTCACTTTATGGAGGATGAAGAAGTGCAAGGCCAGATTTCAGATCAGAGTGTTGATTTGTCCGGCTACCGCATTCTGGTTGCCGAGGATAACGAGCTTAACTGGGAAGTGGCCAGTGACCTTTTGTCCGACCTGGGGCTGGAGCTGGATTGGGCAGAGGATGGTCAGATATGCCTGGATAAGTTCCAAAATTCACCGGTGGGATATTACGATGCCATTCTTATGGATTTACGGATGCCGCATATGACAGGCTATGAGGCCACCAGGGAAATTCGTAAGCTGGATAGGGAGGATGCTTTATCTATTCCAATCATTGCCATGAGCGCAGATGCCTTTTCTGATGATATCCAGCGCTGCCTGGAATGCGGCATGAACGCCCACACAGCAAAGCCCATTGATATTATGAAAATGTCCCGTGTATTAAAAGAATATTTGAAATAGCTTTGAATCTGAAAGGGGCTGTTGCAAAATACAGTGATTCCACAATATGATGCTGAGAGCTGGGAAAGGTATGCACTACATATTGTTGAAATCCGCCATTTTGCGGCAGTTCCTTTAACTTTTACCGCTTGCGTTTATGAACAATGCCAAGATGGCTTTCACCGCAAAATATCAAGGAAAAGGAGAGGTACAATGAGTGAAAAGAAATCCGTTATGGATTACGAGACAGTGGCTCTGGACGAAAAGAAGGGTGCTCTGGTGATTATTGACCAGACGAAGCTGCCTTATAAAATGGAGCTGCTTGAGCTGACAAGGCAGGAGGATATCTGGAATGCCATTTATCTGCTAAAGGTCAGAGGGGCCCCTGCCATCGGCGTGGCTGCGGCCATGGGCATCTATCTGGCGGCAAGGGAGATTCAGGCTGACACCTGGGAGGAGTTTTACCCGCAGTTTACAAAGGCCAAGGAATATCTGGATTCCGCACGGCCCACTGCAGTGAACCTCTCCTGGGCCCTAAACCGTATGGACGACGTATGCCGGGCCAACAAGGATAAGCCCCTTCATGAGCTTAAGGGGATTCTCTACGATGCGGCCATGGAAATCCGCAATGAGGATGTCTGGGTATGCAAGAGCATCGGTGAATACGGACTGTCCCTGGTAAAGCCCGGGGATGGCCTATTAACCCACTGCAACGCCGGAAAGCTTGCCACTGTAAAATACGGCACGGCCACGGCTCCCATGTATCTGGGACAGGAGAGGGGCTACAACTTCCGCATCTATGCGGATGAAACACGTCCCCTCTTACAGGGAGCCCGGCTTACAGCCTTTGAATTATACGAGTCAGGTCTGGATGTGACCTTAATCTGCGATAACATGTCCGCCACTGTGATGAAAAACAAGTGGGTGGACGCGGTGTTTGTGGGCTGCGACAGGGTTGCCGCCAACGGCGATACAGCCAACAAGATTGGGACCTCCGTGGTGGCCACGGTGGCAAGCCGCTACCATGTTCCTGTATACATCTGTGCGCCCACCTCCACCATCGACCTCAACACACCAACAGGGGACGATATTAAGATTGAACAGCGCTCCCCGGAGGAAATTACTACGATGTGGTACAAGGAGCGGATGGCGCCTGAGGGCGTGAAGGTGTTTAATCCCTGCTTTGACGTGACGGACAACGATTTGATTGCAGGGATTGTTACTGAGTATGGAATTGCAAGGGCACCCTATACAGAGTCCCTCAAGGAGATTTTTGCGAAAAAAGAGGCGGCGAGGAATGCTGCGTTTTAGT
Organism: uncultured Lachnospiraceae bacterium; assembly: GCA_948665105.1. Taxonomy (GTDB): domain Bacteria; phylum Bacillota; class Clostridia; order Lachnospirales; family Lachnospiraceae; genus 14-2. The sequence continues at coordinate 2,147 of CAPNGW010000021.1, read as the reverse complement.
ATGGAATCATATTGTAGTTTGCGGCGGGAAAAGCTATAATTATGGAAAGCACTAAGGGGGAGGACGTCACACATGATTCAGGAAAAGGATGGGGTATTTTACCTTCAGACAGCCCATACCAGCTACTGGTTCTGCAAAACAAAATTTGGACATCTGGAGCATCTCTATTACGGGCCGTTTCTTAGTATACAGCCGGTGGACGGGGTGCGTTATAAACGGACGGCGGCGGTGGGCAGCAGCGTGAATTACAGTGCGGAGGACGATTTGTACTGTATGGACAACCTGCCTTTGGAGTATTCCACCATCGGGCGCGGCGATTACCGGTTTATGCCGCTGGAAGCGGTGATGCCGGACGGAAGCTTTACGGCGGATTTCGTGTTTGAGAGCTTTACGGTGACAAAGGGAACAGTACCCATGGAGACTCTGCCCACGGCGTGGGAGGGAAAAAGAGAGGGAGCGGAAAGCAAAAGGGCACACAAGGAAAATGGTGACGCTCAAAAAGAACCGGGGAGGGAAATAGAAACCCTTTGCATCACCATGAAGGACACCGCCTTTGCTGTATACCTGAAACTGTATTACACGGTGTTTCCTGATATGGATGTGATTACCCGCCGGGCGGTTCTTGTCAATGAGGAGGAAGGTTCGGTGCAGCTTCGACGGTTTTTAAGCATGATGGTGGATTTGCCCAACCGGAATTATACCATGCTGACCTTAAACGGCGGCTGGTCAAAAGAAGCCCATGTGAGCGTAAGGAAGCTTAACGAAAATCTGGTTTTAAACACCTCCACCACCGGAAGCAGCAGTAATCGTCACAATCCCGGGATAATGCTGGGGGAGGAAGGAGCCAATGAGGATAAGGGCTTGGTGTACGGATTTAACCTTATCTACAGCGGGAACCATATGAGCGCATCCCAGGTTTCGGCCTTTGGGCTGGCCCGGGTAGCCATGGGCATCGGAGATTACTGCTTTCACTGGACGCTGGAAAAGGGCCGGACCTTTGAAACACCCGAGGCTGTTATGACCTGCAGCAGCCATGGATATAACGGAGCCAGTCATGCCTTTCATGGGTTTGTGAACCGCCATATTGTGCGGGGGGACTGGCAGGGGAAGGAGCGGCCCATTCTTCTCAATAACTGGGAAGCCACATTTTTTGACTTTAAGGAGAGCCGGCTTCTTCGGATGGCGGTGGAGGCCAAAAAGCTTGGCATTGAGCTTTTTGTGCTGGACGACGGCTGGTTTGGTGAGCGCAACTCAGATAAGGCCGGGCTGGGGGACTATGACGTGAATCCTAAGAAGCTGCCCCACGGTATAAAGGGCCTGGCGGAGCGGATTCATAAAATGGGATTAAAATTCGGCCTCTGGTTCGAGCCTGAAATGGTAAATGAGGACAGCAAGCTATACCGGGCACACCCGGACTGGGCCATCAAAAATCCCAACCGCCCGGCGGTGCTTGGGCGGAATCAGCTTGTACTGGATTTGTGCAGGAAGGAAGTGCAGGACTACATTGTTAAGCACGTGTCCCATGTGCTGGATGAGGCAAATGTGGACTATGTGAAATGGGATATGAACCGCCACATTGCGGAAGGGTGGTCGGAAACTTTGCGTGGCCGGGGGCAGGGAGAATTTTACCACCGGTACATGCTGGGACTGTATCGGGTGCTTGCACGTATTTTCAGGCCCCGGCCCCACATTTTACTGGAAAGCTGTTCCTCCGGAGGAAACAGGTTTGATCTGGGGATGCTGTGCTACTCTCCGCAAATCTGGGCTTCGGACGATACGGACCCGGTGGAACGTTTAAAGATTCAGACGGGGCTCAGCTATTTCTATCCGCCGTCCACCATGGGGGCTCATGTGAGTGAGTCGCCCCACCAGCAGACCTTAAGGAAAACCTCTATTTCCACCCGGTTTGCGGTGGCGGCCTTCGGATGCTTTGGGTACGAGATGGATTTTAAATATTTAACGGCAGCTCAGAAGAAGGAAGTAAAGGAGCAGATTGCATTTTATAAAAAATACCGGAGGATTTTCCAGTTTGGAGAATTTTCCAGAGTGGAGTGTCCCAAAGAGAATAAGGTGATTTGGCAGGCGGTGGAGCGGGATCAACAGCATCCGAAAGAAGCTGTGGCTTTTCGGGCAGGCAGTCAGGCGGG
>CAPNGW010000020.1 GCA_948665105.1 uncultured Lachnospiraceae bacterium | reverse complement strand
CTGGTCTTAGCCTCCACTCTCAGCCAGTAATTTCCCTTGGCCGGCTTCCAGGTCACCCATTCGCTCTTCTGCCAGTCTGATATGGTGGTCCAGGTTCCCTTGTTGATATCATATACCATCCAGCGGAAGCTGGTGTTAGCGTCATTTTTCGTATGAACGGCTCCTGCACGGATTCCGCTGTTTCCTTCCTCCGCATAGATTCCGCTGATGTTTACATAGTGACGGGTATAATCCCGCTTGCTCTCATAAACAATTGTCCAGTCAGCCTGTGCTCCCTGGGCTGTTCTTGCCTCTGCCCGCAGCCAGTAGTTCCCTTTCTGCGGACGCCATGTGATGTAATCTGCATTGCTCCAATCGGATACGGTAGTCCAGATTCCCTTTGCAGTATCATAGGAAAGCCAGCGGAACTGCACCGATGAGCTTGTGGAATGCCAGGATAGTCCCGCTTCTATCCACCCTTCCTTTTCTGTGTAAAAAATACCGTTTATCTGCAGCCCACTCTTCTTTTGCAGTCCAAAGTGTGCGGCAATTCCTTCCGCGTCTGCAACGGCGAGGCTCTTTAAGCCCTCCTCGCTCTTCAAAAACTTGTTTACATCTCCGGCATTTGTCATAAATGCATGCTCCACGATAATTGCCGGTATTCCCGCCAGCTTGCCATCGCGAATCACACGATAGACATCCGCCACGGAGCCGTCCGGATATTTCATCTCGTCAGCATTGTGTATCTGCTTTCCTCTGATATTCAGTCCCAGAGCCCCTAATTTTTCCAGGATTTTGTCTGCCAGCTTGCCGCCTTCTACACCCACGCTGGCATCATAATTTCCATTGGGATAGTAGACCTCCGCTCCGTTGGGCTGGGAGTTTGTGAAGGCGTTTAAATGCAGGCTCACATAGGCATGGGCTCCTACACTCTTCGCAAAAGCCACACGTCCCGAAAGGTCCTCCAGGGAGCTTGTCCCCGGATAGGGGCAGGAGCCATCCTCCCCTCTCGTCAAATATACCGTAACCCCTGCATACTGCTCCAGGGCCTCCTTGCAGTATTTTGCTATCTTAAGATTCAGCTTCTCCTCACTCAAGCCGTTGTGCTGGGCCCCCGCATGGGTATTATCATGTCCCGGGTCCAGCACAACCACCACATTGCCGGACGCTCTCTTCCCATATGTACCAATCTTATTTTGAACCTCATCAATGGCTTCTGCGATGGAATTTTGGGAAGTCACCTGGCCATTTTCGTCCACCGTGACAATGTCAACCGGGATTTCTTCTTCATCCACAATCACTGCGTCCGGGTCTGTCTCCACTTCCTTCTCTACACCAAACCTGGTTTCAATACCGCCTTCGCTGAAGCTTCCACTATATACCACTCCATTCATGGTGTATTCCAGGCTCTCCAGGAGGTATGTTCCGGACTGTCCTTCTGCAAAATTCATGGAAAACAGAATTGCTCCGCCTTCTGCGCGCTCCATTGGCACAGTAAAACGTTCCTGGGTTTCCTCGTTCACATAGGTCAATGAAGCCCCCTCCACAAGGTCTCCATCCTCCCCGACTCCAACCACAACTCTCTGTGTTCCCGGTGCTGAAATATAACTGCTCTCTGTCACCAGATAATCTACGCTGATTGGTTGCACCACTGTCTCCTGCTCTGGCTCCAAAGGTGTACTCTCCTCAGAAAGAGTCTGCTCCGGCTTCTGTGGTTCTTGCACGTGCTCACCTTCCGCCGGTTCGGTAGTTTCTTCCTGTCCCGCCTCTACTGCCTGGGGACTCACCTCACCATCATAATTGGCCTTTACTGTGTCGAAGGGTATCCCCGTCCAAACAGTTGCAATCGCCAGTATAACGGCCAGTACTCTCTTTGCTGCTTTCATCATTTAACCTCACTTTCTGTACTTTGCCTTACAATTTCTTCTATACTATTTTACTTATTGTGCACAATCAACTCAAGTGTTACTTTTTTCCACCTTTCAGCAAATTTATTATTTTCCATCTTCGGGAATTTATAATCCCTTCATATTCCGCTTCCAGCTGTTGATACTTCTGGTTAAGCTCTTCAAAGCGCTTTAAGCACTTCTTCCATTCCTCATGGGCCCGCTCACTCTCTTCCCTTAAGCGCTGCCCCTCATCACAGCTTTCCTTCCAATATCTTGCGCACTTCTCCCATTCTTCCCGGATTTTCTGATTCTCTTCCCTTAAGCGCTGCCCCTCGTCACAGCTTTCCTTCCAATGCCCTGCGCATTTCTCCCATTCCACGCGAATCCTTTGATTCTCTTCTACATATTCTTGAATGCTGCGCTTCCCTTTTAAGCCCAATGCTTTCTGCTCTGCAAAGCTTCTCCCGTCCTTCTCTTCTATGACACCCTTAAAGAAGCGGATATGTGCCTCCTGTAAGCTCTCCAGATTTGATTTTATTCCGAGAAATTCCATTGCTTTTTGGAAAGAGTAGAACCCTTCTAATTCCGGCAAATGCAGATAGGAATCCCTGACGCCGTAATAGATTGCCAGCTCCTCCGGTATGGGGAAGTCACAAACCCATTCATAATCAACAAATACCGGTCCCCCGTTGCTGATAATGATATTGCTGGCTGTGGCGTCAAAATTTGCCACCTGGATTCCTTTTGCACCTTCTAAAAATGCCAGGTCGCCAAACATTTCTTCGGATTTTGGGCTGCAGTGGAATACACACTGGTTTTCCTTATTCCCACTCACATAATTCTTATGGTTTATCAGCCAGTTCTCATATTCCGAGGCATCGTTATGCTCCATACATTCCCTGTAACAGCTGAGCAGAGATTTTCCTTCTATATACTCAAACAAAAGCCTGCTGCCTTCTTTGCGAACCGGGCAGATTCTGATATTATCATAATACTTTTGAAGCAATGAAAAATTTCTTACAATGTTATCAATATGTTCTATGCCCTCCGGAAAAATTGGCTCCTTTATCACATATCGCCTGCCGTCTTCCTCCGCTATGATTGTTTTAATACTATACTTTTTGTTTCTTTCGTCACTGAATTTTATATACGAAGGTGTCATATTATCCCCTTGTCGCTTCTACTAAGAAGGAATTTGCAAAATATTTTATTTCCTCAGTTCCCTTAAGGCTGCAAAAGGCTGCATTCTGGTCAAAGCATTCCATAATATCCATATCATAATTATGCTGCCTGGGAAATTCTATCTCCGTCTGCATAATGCTTTCATCATCATATATCGCAACAGGAAGCTTATAGTCCGGAAACGGATAGTAAAACTTTGTCCTCACAAATCCATTTTGCAGTACTAATTTCTCCAATTGGGAGCGGGTGAAGGTCTTTACCTTATCCTCTCTTGTATAGCCGGAAATTCCAACGAAGGGCTTTCCTAAATGGTCCTCGTGATAACCGGCAAAATATTTCATGCCAAGCTTGTTTTCAATGGCGATGTACAGCTTTCCCCCCGGCTTTAAGCAGGAGGATACCTTTTGTATAAACGCTTCATAAGGCGTTGGACTGTCGATATAGTGATAAGCATATTCCAGCACTCCAATCAGCGTTATGATATCATACTTTTTGTTTATTTCAATTTCCTGGAAATTTCCCACAATAATTTCTATATTGTCCATATCCTTATGGCGAAAGGCATTTACCAGAGACCGTCGTTTGGACAGCTCAATACAGTCTACCCTTTTTGCTCTCCTGGCAACTGCCCCTGTAACGGCTCCCATGCCTGCGCCGATTTCCAGAACCTCATCCGTAGGAGATATCTCCATTGGCTCCACGATATTTTCACGCTGCCGGGTCAAATGATACAAAACGGCCCACTGGGAATATGCCTCATGGGTATATTCATAGCCTTCTTCATTCTGCACGATTCCAAGAATAACATCCTCGATATCGCCATCGCTATACAAATCTTTTCCGCTGTAATATTGATAGTTTAAGGTTACTCCTCCTACTTTTTCCACCATATCTTCCTCATTCCAGCTCTCTTCCACGAATCTTAAAATAAACCTTTTTGCCAAACAGATAGCTTTTCCCTGGCATACACTTTTTCAGCGCTTTTTTTATGGCCGCCTTGTACGCTTTCGATGCCATCGGACTTATATTCTGTGCTGCCTCCGGCCCACCTATTACTTCTCCGTTTCTGATTCTGTCCAGAACATGGGTATGGTATGTGGGTCCATAGGTTTCAAATACCGCCTTATTCGTTTCCCGCAGCATATAATCCTGGTTTGTAATCTCAATGGCCGCATATTTATCACTGTACAGAGTCCCTGTATAATAGCCCGCGCTCTGAACTGCGAAGGGTATCGTAAGGCAAAAGGTTCTCATGTCCTCCTGTACTTTACCCAAGGCTTCTGCCACATCACTTCCTGCCCTCAGCCAAAAGCTTCCGCCCACCGGAGCAAGGGCCTCGTCCTCTCTCTTTATATTTACCGATATCCCTGCTCTTTCCAGGCTTTCCTGCACCTTCTCATAGCAGCCCATCCAGCCATCCTCCATGACGGCAAACAGCTCTCCATACCCCGGCACCGGCGGAATCAAAAGCCCCAGGCGCTGATTCTTCTCAAAGGTCTCCACAATATTTCCAACCATCTCCCGGGAGCCCAGAATGTTCTCCCAATCGCTGTACTGCCAGGAAAGCTCATTGCTATAGGGCTCTATGTTTTCCACATTCCTCATATTTGCAATACAGATATAGTCGTACTTTTCTTTGGCTGCCTCCAGGATACAGGATACCTTCTCCGGATAGCTTCCCTTAAACTCCATTACCTCAGTGCTTCTGCCCTGAAAATATTCCTGCTGAATTGTCAGGCAGTCCTGCCGTTTCCCCACCAGGTAAACCTTAAGCTCCTCCGGGATTGCCTGGAAATATCTGTGATACTGGCTCTTGTGCAAGATGCTTTCCAGCAGAACAAATACCGCCGCTTTCTTTTCTATTTGGGGGCGCTCCCATGCATATGTGGGCAAAATATAATTAAAATGCATGACCCTTGCGATTTCTGTGAGATTTTCCAGCCGCAAAATATTATCCCATATGAGATTGGTGTCGTAATCCAGATTCTCACAGATATACTCGTAAGCATCAATGGAGGACTCCCCAACGGTATTTAACATAAAGTCCTGATAATCTGTAAAAAAGGACCGCCGCTTTACGATGGGGCATCTCTGTTTCTCAATGATGTCCTTAAGGTAAAACATAATGGGGCAGAATGCATATCCCTCATATTCATCTGTATTTACATAGGTGTCCCACTTGTATCCCAAATCTTCAAAATACTTGGTAAATATAGTTTCGTATTCGCAGATGGATTCCACATAGGAAGTGGGATTCTTGAGATTAAAAATAAATTCCTTATAATCATCGCTCATAAAAAAGCGGTTTCTCAGCACCAAAAAATGTGATTGAATATGCTCCGGCAAATATCCATATCTGTTTACACCGTAAGGGTCCGGCTCCACCTTGTAGTGGCGTGTAATTCCCCAGAAGTCCAAATCCCGGGTATCCATTTCATCGAACATCTCGGAAAACGGATATAAAGGTCCAAAAAAAGTATAATTTAAAAGAATAACCTCATCATACTTCTTTAACTCTTTAAAGCCATAATAAAACAGTCCTTCCCTGTAGCCTCCCACGTCAAATCCCGCGTTTTCCCGAAACAGCACTTCATCCGCAACGCGTTCTAAGCATTCTGTACCTTCCCGGGTAAGAGTTCCGTTTATGACGGCTAAAATATTACTGACATGGGGTCTTAGAGCTTCCAACAGATAAGTAACATAATCGTCTACTTTCCCTTCCTTGTCGTAATATAAAAATATTGCACATCGATTCATACCAGCACTTCCTCTTATCCTACTTTAATTCGCGTATCTTTTCCAACAGTTCCCGATGACGGTGTACACCTACCTGATTCATAGCCGCCTTATGCAGCTCGCCACTTATAAATTTCCAGTTTGTAAATTCTATTCTCGCATAGGTATCCACCATCAAAAGCGCCGGATAATACCCTTCATGCTGCACACAAAATGGATACACACGCTCGATTGCGTGAAGTACTGTTGCATCCGTCTCAATGGGCTCTTCGGGAAATTCCTGGTATTGCCAGTCATGGGCAAACAGAGATTTCAAAGCCTTTGTGCGGACCCAAAACATGGAGCCAAGGGGGGCCACCGGCTCCTTGTCCCGGTTCATATTTACTCTCACCCCAAGTTTCTCTGCTACCTCCTTTGTGACTGCAAAGTTATCGCCCCATTCCCCCTTTCCACAGGTGGGATAATAGGGGCCATGATTGGGAACAGGCGGCGTCAGCATTCCAAGAAACGGGTTTTGTTCAAAGGTGGCGATGACATTTTCCACAAAGGTTTTGTTCTTTAACAGGTTTTCAAAGCATTTATATGCCCAGGATTCTCCAATGGACATGGGCATTACCTGATAAACCTTCTTGTCATGTACCTTACAAATCAAATCGTATTTATCTATAATGTCTTTACAGCCCACCAGGAACGGAGCAACGTCTCTGCCTATGTTGCCGACGATTCTTATCTCCCACTTATATCCCTTAAGGGGCTCAAATACCTTCTCCACGTATTTCTTCTTCTCTTCGGAAGGAACTGTGATATAGATGTCCGTCCCCTCCGGCATTGAGGTTACATACTTATAGCAGTACTGTGCCAGCTCCTGGTAGTAGATGTGCAGCACCAGACAGGCTGTCAGCTTCCCGGGATTTTGCTTTAACGGCAGCTTTGAGGAAAGCACATAATTTAAATGCATTCTCTTTTTCACATCTGCCTGATTCTCCAGACGCAGAATATTCTTCCAAATCAATCCCACATCATAGCCCAGTTCCTTTTCAATGAAATCAAAGGCTTCTCTGCTGCCCTCACCGCCGCTTCGTGAGAATGCCTCCTGATAATCATGGAAAAAGGAACGCCGCTTTATCACAGGGCACTTTCTTTCTTCTATCATCCGCCTTGGGAAATCCCGCAATGGATCATATGTATAATGCTCCAAATCGGAAGAATTCACATACACATCCCACTTATAGCCCTTGTCGGAAAAATCCTTGGTAAAAACCGTTTCATAGAAGCCAACCGCTTCTTCGTAGCTGTTAATTTGAGGCAGATTTCTCCAATAATTCTGAAAATCCTCCGTCTCAAAAAGGCTTCTTCTAAAAACCATGAAATAGGATTGAATATGCTCCGGAATATAGCCATATTTTATGGTGCCAAAGGGGTCAAAGGGAACCTGATGGAACTTCGTAATCCCCCAGAAATCAACATCCCTTTGGTCCATAGCCGCAAACATTTCAGAAAAAGGATAAAATGGTCCATAGGTGGTGGAATTTAACACCATCACCTCATCAAATTGACTAAGCTCCTCATAGCCATAACGCTCAATGCCCAGCTTGTAAGAGGTGATATCGAATCCCTTATTTTCCCTTACTACCACTTCGTCCGCGATTTTCTGGAAGCGTTCTAGTCCTTCCGGTCCTACGTCTCCATTGCAGATAATCAAAAGTCTTGAAAGATTCTTCCTTAAATCCTCCAAGAAGTAGTAATTATATTCGTCCACAATGCCATCCTTATCGTAAAACACATATATGCCATACCGCCTGGCATCCTTTGTTCTTACAAGCATCACTCTCTCCTTTTTCTAAGAAATCTTCACCTTAGACTCCATATCATAGAATCCCACTGTATTTTTATCCGAAATCACATTGATGTTGCACAAGTCATATAATCTATGATATACAGAAAACTTATTTTCCGAAAATCCCACGCAGCCCAGGGCCAGCAGATAGTTTCGCCCCTGAAGGTTCATTCTCTGCTTAAACTCAACCGTCCTTATTTCCCCTTCCTTCACCCTTCCGCTGGAAATGTTCTCATACATGGTATTGGTCCCTGTGACCTCTGTCCCCTGCAAATCCTTGATGGTAAAGGCAAAAATCGGTTCCTCGATATCCCTGTGAAACTGAACCTTAAATTTAATGACGAAATCTGTATCCTTCTTAATGTTGGAGGTGATCTCCCCCCTGTCATCTACAATGGCAAAGTCAATAATTTCTGCTGCCTTTTCGCCATAATCGATGAAGTCCGGATTAATCTCCATCTTTTCCTTCCATGCGCCTTCCTTGTATTCCTTCACGCCCTTGCTATCCGGAACATCTCTCTCTTCCTCCTGCTGGACCAATACCTGCTTGTACATATCAACAATTTCCTTGGGTTTGCCCTCTGCAAGCTTCTCTCCTTTGTTCAGAAGAATCACCCTGTCGCAGTACTTGCTGATACTGCTGAGGTCGTGGCTCACGAAAAGAATGGTTTTTCCCATTTTTTTAAATTCCTCAAACTTATGGTAGCATTTTACCTGAAAGAACACATCGCCAACAGAGAGGGCCTCATCCACAATCAAAATTTCAGGTTCTATATTGATTGCCACTGCAAAGGCAAGTCTCACAAACATACCGCTGGAATACGTCTTTACCGGCTGATTGACAAAATCTCCAATGTCTGCAAACTGTAAGATAGAGTCCAGCCTGCCGCTTATTTCCTCTCTGGAAAACCCCATCATGGTACCGTTTAAATATATATTTTCGATACCGGTATATTCCATATTAAAACCGGCTCCCAGCTCCAGCAATGCGGAAATCCTTCCGTCTACAATCAGGCTTCCGCCACTTGGATTCAATACTCCGGTGATGATTTTAAGAATTGTGGATTTGCCGGAGCCATTGGTCCCGATAATTCCCACAGTCTCTCCCTTTTTCACATCAAAGCTTACATGGTTTAACGCATAATGCTCATAATACCTTTTCTTTCTTGTCAAGCCCAGTGCTTCTTTAAAGCGGTCCTTTGGTTTCTCGTACAGCTTGTACATTTTGCTGATATCTTCTACTTTAATTGCCAATTCTCCCATGGAACTTATCCTTTCTACAATACGTCTGCAAAATGAACCTTCAGGCGTTTGAACACGATTGAGCCAACTCCAAACAATCCCAAAGTTACAAACCAGAACCACAAGGTCATATAGAAATTATTCCAAAACCAAACCTTATTGATTAATGCATCCCGATAGCCGGACACAATATAATACATTGGATTTATCTTGAAAAACCAGGCAAAGCCCTTCGGCAATATACTTAACTGCCACATAATGGGAGTCATCCAGACTCCAATCTGTAATACAATACCAATAATCTGTGTGACATCCCGAAAAAAGATTACCACAGAGCATGTGATATAAGTAAGGGCCAGGACAAATACAAAGGTACAGAACATATAATATATAATTTGCAATGTATATAAATCCGGAAAGTACCCATAGAAGCAGTACAATATCAGGGTAAACAATACAAAAAATATGTGCACGTATAATGCCGACAATACCTTTACTATGGGCAATGTACTGATTTTAAATACAATTTTCTTCACAAGATACTGGTACTCAATCAATGCATTGGTGCCGGCGCTTAAGGCCTCCTGAAAGAAAAACCATGGCACCAGGCCCGCAATCAGCCATAATACAAATGGGAAATCTCCCACGTCTCCGCTTCGCATTCCCACCTGAAAAACAAACCAGTATACAAGAACTGTCACCACCGGCTGTATAAATGCCCATACAATCCCTAAGTAAGAGCCCGCAAATCTTGTTTTAAAATCATTCTTCGACAGATTCAAAATAAGTCTGCTGTTTGCTTTCAGCTCTTTAAACAGAGAGAGAAGCTGATTTCCAACCAGGAAAATGCCAAACAGCAAAATATCTGCCATAATGCAGGCAATGGCGCGTTTGATTGTATTAAATGTTGCTAATGCACTGTCTAAAAATTCCCAAATTTCATTCTCAGGAACATCAAGTATGCATCGGGGATCGTCACTATCCACATTAATTTCTATATAATCATCCTTTTCTGTGATGCTTCCGATGCTATGCTTATCACTGCTGTTTTGGATTACTGCATAGTCCAGCTTATGGGTACTGTTCTTATGCGCTAATTCCATGGAATAGATTTTTACACTGGCCTTAGCATCCCCAAAGTCCATTCTCCAATTCATACAGGACGCAGGCACCTCAAAGGATAATTGTTCTTTTTCACCCACGTTCTCATAGGAATACTGCTGCATTTTATCCATTTCAAAAATGCCGTTCTGTGAATAGAAAAATTGAAATATCCCTTTTTCATCCGATTCCATGGTTACGTTTAAAGTATAATTTTCCGGCCGCTCATTGGGAACAACCAGGAAAATAAGTATATTACATATAATACATAATAAAATCGCAAGCGCAATGCGCTTTTTCTTTCCCATTATAAGACTCCTTGCTACTTCCTGTAAGCTTTTATGCCGTCCCAGGCCTTATCCTTATCCGATAAGATAAGATCTTCCTCCGTCATTCCCTCCGGCATTGGCCATTCCACTCCGATATCGGGATCCTTCCACAGCAATCCACCTTCGTCATTGGGATGGTAAAAATCTGTTACCTTATAGCAAAACTCCGCATAATCAGACAGCACCACAAACCCGTGGGCAAACCCCTTTGGAATAAAAAACTGTTTCTTATTTTCTTTGGACAGTATGACTCCAAACCATTTTCCAAAGGTCTTAGAGCCCTCCCGAAGGTCCACAACCACATCAAATACTTCCCCGTTCACCACACGCACCAGCTTGTCCTGGGGATAATTAATCTGAAAATGAAGTCCCCGAAGCACGCCCTTTTTGGAAGCCGACTGGTTATCCTGTACAAATACGCAGTCAATCCCCGCCTCCTTAAAATCATTATAATTATAAGTCTCCATAAAATATCCGCGCTCATCCCCAAACACCTGAGGCTCAACTACCTTAAGGCCCTTGATTCCATTGCAGTCATTGGTCACTTTCAGCTTACCCATTTCTTCCTCCTTGTTACATGCTTAAAATTTTATTGATTTTATCAGGGTTCCCCCATACTCCGGGAGAATCGTATGGTCTGTCAGGAAACGCTCCATACTCCAACCGTATGCTGTAATTCTTTTCTGCGATAAACTCTTCCACCTTGTCAGCCAGTGAGACCGGTTTTCCTGTGCAGCAATTAATAATTCCCCGCACCTCATCCTGGGTAACAGCTTTTGCTATCTGACGGCCAAGCTCATCCACAGAAATAAAATCGTACAAATTCTGTCCACTGGTAAAGGGAAATGTTTTCGCCCCATCCTGTTCCGACTTTATAATCTTGGAAAAGATAGAATTATTTCTCAAATCATCCCCAATAATGTAATATGCCCGCAGCCACTGTATACATATATTCTCCGCTTCCGGCAAAGAAAACAGGCACTGACGCAATGCGTTCTTCGCTATTCCGTACATTGATTTGGGATTACAGGGTGTATTCTCATCAATGGCGCCTTCCCAATATCCCACCTCATGCATACTTCCCATAACGGCAACATGCTTAAGGCCACCATTGATCATATTCTTCAAAAATTCAAAATGCTTTGGCAAATCGCATATATGGCTGTCAGCGTTGTGAACGAACCCCTGGCGCCAAGCTAGATGAACACATACATCAGGTCTCCCAACCTTCTCATAAATATCCTTATCTCCATTGAAAATAGGGGTCTCTACTGGAATCGCACCTTCCTCAATGCCCTCATATGAAAAATCAGATACGAAAACCCGGCAGCCTAATTTCAGTAATTCGGCCACCGTATGTCTTCCCATGTATCCATTTGCTCCTGTTACCAGTACTGTTTTCATTCTTTTTCCTCAACTTTCTTCATGCACTTTATAAACCATTCGCAACATCCAACAGATACTGTCCATACTCCGTTTTTAAAAGCGGCTCCGCCAGCTTCTTTAACTGAGCCGCATCAATAAATCCACGCTTATAGGCAATCTCCTCAATGCAGGAAATGTACAGGCCCTGGCGTTTCTGGAAGGCCGACACGAAATCAGCCGCCGCCAGCAGCATATCGTGATTGCCCGTATCCAGCCACGCAAACCCACGTCCAAGGGTCTCCACCATGAGATTTCCCCGTTTTAAGTATTCATTGTTGACACTGGTAATTTCGATTTCTCCCCTGGCGGAGGGCTTCACGTTCCTGGCAATCTCCACCACATCATTGTCATAGAAGTAAAGTCCCGGCACCGCATAATTTGATTTGGGGTTCTCCGGTTTCTCCTCAATGGAAATGGCAGTTCCCGATGCATCAAACTCCACCACACCGTATTCTCTGGGGTCCTTCACATAATAGCCGAAAATAGTGGCCCCCGGCTGGCTCTCTGTCCGCTCTGCCGCGCTTCTTAACACCTTGGAAAAGCTCTGTCCATAGAAAATATTATCTCCCAGAACCAGAGCAACCGCATCCTGTCCGATGAACTGCGCCCCAATAATAAAGGCGTCTGCCAGTCCCCTGGGCTCCTCCTGAACGGCATATTCAAACCGCATGCCAAGCTGGCTTCCATCCCCCAGAAGCTCTTCAAATACCGGCAAATCCCTGGGAGTGGAGATGATAAGCACCTCCCGGATTCCCGCCAGCATCAATGTGGACAATGGATAATATATCATCGGCTTATCGTACACCGGCATAATCTGCTTGGAAATTGCTTTGGTCAATGGATACAATCTGGTTCCGGCCCCGCCGGCTAAAATAATTCCTTTCATGAGAACATCCTCCTGTAACACAGCCGTTTCCCAGGCCATGATTTTTCACTGCTTATTTTACCCACATTTCCTGCACATATGTGCTGTGCGTAGACAATTAGTTTATTATACCATTATTGGAAAAAATATTCAAGCTCTCACCCACTTAAGCTTTTTGAGGCCCAGCCACGGCACCGAGAGAAGAAGCCCAATCTGATACCCTGTCTCACCTGTTTCAACGCCTTCCCGTGGAATGCGGCAGATAAACCCGCATTCCGCTGTCCCAAGCTTTAACGCCTTTGCAACATCCTCCCTGTCCTGGGGATGGGTCTCATAATAAATGCATCTCCCCTGCCTGTCCTTCAATACCACATATGCCCTGCTGCACCGCATCCATACATCATTTTTCCAATAATACCAACCTCTTATAAACATCTCTGTGCCCGGCACGACCGCATCAATATGGAGGGCAAAATCCGCCTCATACCGTTCCGGGTGCTCCAGACTCCCCATACACTCACTCACCTTCCTTAAGTCCCCGTCCACATGAAGGCGAAAATCCGTTTTGTCCTGGGTCAGGTGCACACTGTAGAAGGGATCCTTCTTTCCAATTCCGGGATGGCGTTTCAAAAGGTTCTCTCTTTCTGCAGTCATCCGAAGCATTTTCCCCTCATCAAAGGTGTCAAGGCCTCGGCTCACCGACTCATGGTGGTACAGGCATACATCGTTTCTGATAACATTATAATACCCTGCCTCATACAGCTTGAAGCACAAATCCACATCATTGAAGGTAACGGCCAAAGACTCCTCAAAGCCTCCCACTTCCTTATATTTCTGCCTGTCCACCATGAGGCAGGCCCCGGTCACCGCCAGACAGTTGTAATCCAGGCGGTTTCTCCCGTAATAATAGATTACGTCATCCGGCTGTTCCCTGAGATAATGGGAAGGGCTCATCTTAAGATTGGCAATCCCCACATGCTGAATCAGCCTGGAATGAGGATACAAAAGCTTTGCTCCCACCGCTCCGCAATGATGCTGCATGGCCTGTCCCAGCAGCCGCTCCAGCCAGTCCTTCCCGGTAATCTCAATGTCATCGTTGAGAAACAACAGGTAGTCTCCCTCTGCCTTTCCGGCGCCCAGATTACACATATGTGAAAAGTTGAATTCCAGCTTTTCATAGTGGTAGTGAATGCCATACAGGTCTGCATATGTGTTGAGTATTTCCCGATTCTTTGCCGTGCTTCCGTTATCTGCCACAATAATCTCATAATTTTTATATTGTGTTTGGTTTCGGATGGAAGAAAGGCATTGCTTCAACATGGATACATTGTCTTTGGATGGAATAATAATGCTTACCAGAGGCTGCCTTGGGCATTCATAGACCACTCGATACTGCTTCATATCAGGCACCGCTTCCAAGGCTCCTTTCAGGCCCCTTCTTTTAAGAGCCTCCTCCTTTACCCTGGAAATATATTTCTGCCCTTCCCACAGTCCGCCGGTTTGCTCCTCTTCCTCCATCCGCCCACCGGTCCGCCCCGTATCACGTTTATGATACAGTATCTTTAATACATGTCCGATTCTATGGTTGTCCACAAGCTCCAGGAACCGGAGCAGAAACTCATACTGCCAGGCCTCTTCCATGCTGACTTCCTTATCCTGCATCCCTTCCACCGCCTGCTTCGCCAGCTCACTTTGATACGCCGCCAGCTGTCCCGTATAGCGCATACACCATAGTAAATCCGGTGACCAGTCCGGCTTAAAAAAGGGGGCAGACCGCTTCTTCCCGCTCCTTGAAACAGTATCCTCATCACTGTATACAAAGTCATAAGCTCTTCTGCCGCCTGTCATGCCTTCCTTCAGCTTATCTGCCATCTCCATGCATGCATTCTCTGCCAGAAGGTCGTTGGCCCACACAAACATTATATATTCGCCATGAATCCGGGACCATATTCCAGTGGCATTCTGCTTCGTAACTTCAATGAGCTCCCATTTGTCATAGCTCTGTCTCTCAACAGACATTTTACACGCTTTTACGTGTTTCCCCGCCACGCCCTCCGCAAATAAAAGAAGGGAAAACAGGGGCTTTCGCTGCGCCCCTTTTTCCCGTTCCTCAATAGATACCGCTTCTGTCGCATTTTCATTTTCCAAAATCCACTGTTGATACTGGTCTCTTTTATGACCCATCCTGCTTCACTCCAATGCTATCCCTCCATGCCCCGTCCCGGGACAAATTGGGATTATAATAGGGGTCCTGCCCACCGGCAAGAGTTTCCTTGGCCCTTTTTATTTCTTCCTCCGTGATTGTCTCCGGATTTTCCTGCATATATACCACATAGGGATTCACCACAATGCGCTTCTTCTGCTGGCGCAGATAACGACTGAGGGCAAGTCCCCGGTACCTGTCACTGCCATAAGACAACAGCTCCCCCAGGAAGGCATCCACCACCTCTCTTCTCACCATGGAGCCATTCAGCGAGCAGGCATTTACATTGTGTGCATAATACATTCTGCCCATATATCCGCTGTCGGTATAATAAGCCCCGGCGCCAATGGGCAGTACAAGCTTCTCTTTATCCAATCCGGTAATATAACCGGCCTCCTGTACAATACCCTCCGGCGTAACCAGCCTGCCTGCTGCAATGCCGATTTCCTCCCATTGCATGTACATCAAAAGACTCTGTCCCCAGTCCTTCATGATAATTTCCATATTGGCCTGCAAAAACACAATGTACTCTCCCGTTGCTTCCTTGAGGGCTTCCCTTATGTCTTTTCCCATACAGATTTCATAGTTTTCATAGCTTGTTCTGTCATAGATACTGGCAAGAAGACGGTGGGCCCTTTCCTCCTCGCCACCGGCAATAAGAATGGTAATCCTGGGGCAGCCCACAACCTCATAGGTCAGGCGATAGTGAGTTGCGCAGTTTCGGTTGCTCACCACACCCACCTGCCGTCCCAAACGCAGCTCCTGGTCCCTGACAGCGCGCTGTCCTGCCGGGATGGCGTACTCCTTGGCACCGATATTCAAAGACACAGAGCCTGTATGCATTCGCCAAAAATACAGTATCTTTGGAATATGCTCCACACCCCCGGCCGCAGATGTCAATTTCAGAATGATATCATGGTCCTGGCTTCCATCGTAACAGGAATCCAGCAAACCAATCCCATCCAGCAGGGACTTTTTACATATGCTCAAGTGGCAGATATAATTGGCTCCCCGCAAATTCTCCGGGGAAAAATCCGGCTTATATTGCTTCACCACAATATTACCAGGCTTATCCCCAAGGAAGGTCAGCTCGTCCGTGTAAACGAACTCCGCCTTCCTCTCCCGAATCACCTTTATGCATTCATAGAGCGCACTGGGATGAAGCATGTCGTCATGGTCAAAGAACGCCACATATTCCCCCTGAGCCATCTGTATGCAGGCGTTGGTATTCCCGGAAATTCCCCTATTCTCACTTAACCTTTTATAGCTTATTCGAGAGTCCCTCCGCCCGAATTCAGTGCAAATTCTCTCCACATAAGCATGTCCCTGGTCACTTCCATCCGCCAGACAAAGCTGCCAGTTCTCATATGTCTGCCCCTGGACGGAGGCAAGCATCTCCTTCAGATAGCGCTTTGGTGTATTATACAAGGGCACCAGAATACTGACCCGCTCCTCCCAGTCCCTGCTTTCTCTCCTTTGTCCTTCCCGTTCTGCCTTGTCCGGCAGAATGGATTTCAAAAATCTTTTATTTTCAATAGCCTTCTTAAGGTTTTGTACCCTTTGTTTTATGGCAGACCGGGAGACAAGCCTTCTGTATGTTCCCCTCACCGGCCTGGTTTCTGCAGGGGGCTCCTCTCCCCAGGTGTCAAGCAGCGATTCATACGGGCTGTAATCCCGGACTGGCTTTGGAATATGATGTTGGGCCAGATATTCTGCCAGTTGATTTTTATCTCTTATGGTTATCATTCTATCACCCAGACGCCTCCACTACTCCATCACAAACCGCAAAAGCTCCCTGTCCTTACACAGAGTTGTCTTATGCTCCACCACATACTCAAACGCCTGCCGGGCCATCTCTTCCCTGCGCTCTTTACTTTCCGCCAGCCATTCCAGCTTTTCCTTCCACTCCGCCTCATTCTGGCACAGCAGAATATTCTCTCCGGGCCGTGTAGCCCCGGCAAGCTCCTGATTCCAGCTTCCGATGGTAGGAACCCGCACCAGCGCCGCCTCCATCCACTTGTTCTCCGACTTGCATTTAT
>CAPNGW010000019.1 GCA_948665105.1 uncultured Lachnospiraceae bacterium | reverse complement strand
AAGAAGTTCTAAGCTTCTCCACAGTCGCAAATCAAAATGCAGTTTGTGCAATTTGTCAAGCCCATTTTTGAAAAGCACCTTTTGACACCCGCATCTTCATAGAAAAAGCACCAAAGCAGAAGGGAGAAAAAATGAGTATGAAGCAGAAAAAAATCCTGGTCCTTACAAGTGCTTTTGCACTTGCCTTCGGTATTGCTCCGACTGTCAATGCCATGCACATTATGGAAGGTTATCTTCCTGGCGGATTCTGTATTGCATGGGGGGTGTTGTGTGTACCCTTCCTACTCGCAGGATTTCTGTCCATTCAGAAAACCTTAAATGAACACAAAAATCTGATTACTATCCTGGCCATGTCAGGGGCCTTCATCTTCGTGATTTCCTCCCTAAAGCTTCCCTCTGTAACAGGAAGCTGCTCCCATATGACAGGAACCGGTCTTGGGGCTATTCTTTTCGGTCCGGCTGCCGTTTCCATTCTGGGCCTTATTGTACTGCTGTTTCAGGCAATTCTTCTGGCACACGGCGGACTTACCACCATTGGAGCGAATACCTTCTCCATGGCCATTGCCGGTCCCTTTGCAGCCTACGGGATTTACGTAATCTGCAAAAAAATGAAGGTAAACAAACGGCTTTCCGTTTTTCTGGCCGCTGCTTTTGGGGACTTATTTACCTACTGCATAACAGCCGGACAGCTGGCCATTGCCCACCATGCTGACGCTTCCTTTGGAGAAGCTCTTGGAAAATTTATGCTGATTTTCGCTCCTACCCAGGTGCCTCTGGCCATTATTGAAGGCATACTTACCATGGTAATTTTCATGGGACTTGAGACTTACGCAAAGCCCGAGCTTCGTGCAATGGGAATTATAAGGGGGGCAAAATAAAATGAGAAAAACTGTAGTTGCCGCAATAATTGCTGTAATTTTAATCGCCTTGGTTCCGCTGTTTGTATTAAAGGACGCGGAATTCGGCGGCTCTGACGATGCGGGAAGCGTTGTTGTAGAGGAGGTAAATTCCTCTTATGAGCCCTGGGCAGCCCCCATTTTAGAAAAGCTTCTGGGAAAGGAGCTTCCCGGTGAAGTGGAAAGTCTTTTCTTTTGTGTACAGACAGGCATCGGCGTTGGTATTATCGCCTTTCTCATGGGGCGCTTCGTGGAGCGTAAAAAATGGATGAAGGGCTAAGCTCTTATCCCTTTTGCCCACCGGCAGTCATTCAGAAAGGAGAGTTCCATGCTCACCATTGACAAGCTTTGTTATCGGTCCGGACTTCGGTATGAAAATGCAGGTGAAAAGTTTGCCTTTGCTGTCATAACACTTTGTATCTGTGTTATGAGCCGTTCCATTTCTGTCTCATGTATTGTATTGGTTGTCATGGGGGCTCTTACTGTTTTTAAGGGTGGCGTTCCTGTTTCCCGCTATTTGAAGCTTCTTTCGGTTCCCCTGGCATTTTTGCTTTTAAGCACCATTGCCATTATGCTACATATCCAAAAGGAGCCTCTGGATTTGTTTGCCATCCCTGTGGGAAGCTGGTATCTGACCTCCGGGCAGGATTCCTTTTTCTATGCAGTCAGGCTTATCCTCACTGCACTTTCAGCAGTCTCCTGCTTATATTTTCTGTCCCTGACCACGCCTGTGCCGGATATTCTTGAGATACTAAGAAAGCTCCACTGTCCCAAGCTTCTCATTGAGCTTATGCTTTTGATTTACCGCTTTATCTTTCTATTACTGGAAACTGCCTCTGGGATTTCCATTTCCCAGAGCTGCCGGCTGGGAAATAAGGACTATCGAACTGCCTTAAAATCCTTTGGTATGCTGGGCTCTGTGCTGATGGTACGCGCCATAAGCCGCTCCAATCGCCTGTTTGATGCCATGGAGGCCCGATGCTATGACGGCACCATCCAGGTCTTATCAGAAAGCCGTCCACCCAAAAGAAAGCATGTGTGGTTCATTCTCCTGTTTGACACCGCCCTGTTGCTGATTGCCCTTTGGAGGAGATTTTATTCATGAATACAGATGTAATCTTAAAAGCAGTGAATCTGCACTTTTCTTATGACGATGATAAGACCCATTCCCTCAATGGCCTTTCCCTGGAAATCAGACGAGGACAGAAAATCGCTTTTATGGGAGCCAACGGCAGCGGCAAATCCACCTTTTTCCTTTGCTGCACCGGAATCTTAAAGCCTCAGACCGGGAAGCTTTATTTCAACGGCGAAGAGGTAAAGTACGATAAAAAGAGCTTATTAAAATTGCGAAGCAAGGTGGGACTTGTCTTTCAGGACCCTGACAACCAGTTGTTCTCCGCCAGTGTTTACCAGGAGATTTCCTTTGGGGTCCTGAATCTGGGTGTTTCAAAGGAACAGGCAAAAAAGGAAGTGGAGCAGGTGATGGATACGCTGGAAATCACGCCCTTTTGCCATAAGCCCACCCACGCCTTAAGCGGCGGCCAGAAAAAACAGGTCTCCATAGCTGATATTCTGGTGATGCACCCGGACATTATCATACTAGATGAGCCGGCCGCCGCTTTGGACCCGAAGCATACCGCCACGGTAAACCGCATTGTGGACCAGTTGACCGCCCAGGGAATCACAGTTCTGATGGCAACCCACAACGTGGATTATGCTTATGAATGGGCGGATGAGGTCATACTCCTTTCGGAGGGCTCTGTGCTCATAAAGGGAACTCCGGCACAGGTCTTTGGAAACCGCGCTGCTTTGAAGCAGACGAATCTTAAGCCACCTGCTGTTTTAGAGCTGTTTGAAAGCCTCTGCAAAAAAGGAATTTTGAAAGCCTCCCTGCCCCTGCCCCGCAGCTTAAGCACACTGGAGGGCTATATCGCAGATATTCATTTAAACCAACACTATGGAGGAAAAAAAGTTATTTTGAAAGAGATGAAAAAAGCAATCCTGGCGGTAAGCTTTGGAACCAGCCACGACGACACCAGAAAGGTAACCATTGATGCCATCGAACAGGAAATGCAGGCCGCATTTCCTGACTACCCCCTCTATCGTGCATGGACCAGCAAAATGATTATCCGTAAGCTGAAGGAGCGGGACCAGCTTCACATCAATACAGTAAAGGAAGCCATGGAGGAAATGCGTATGGATGGGATTACAGATGTTCTCATCCAGCCAACCCATGTCATCAATGGCATCGAAAATGATCTCATGAAGGAGGACGCCCTCTCCTATCGGGAGTATTTCCATTCCATCTCCTTGGGAGACCCTCTTCTCACCAGCGAGCAGGACAGCCTTAGGGTCATTGAGTCCGTCACACAGGAATTTTCTGATTTAAAGAAGGATGAGGTTCTGGTTTTCATGGGGCATGGCACCACACACTTTTCCAATTCGGTCTATGCGGCCCTGGATTATACCTTCAAGGACAGGGGATTTCCCAATATCTTCCTGGGCACGGTGGAGGCCTACCCTTCCATGGAAACGCTGCTTAAAATGGTAAACGCTTACGGACCATCCAAGGTAATTCTTGCGCCTTTTATGATTGTGGCCGGAGACCATGCCAAAAATGATATGGCAGGGGATGACCCGGATTCCTGGTACAGCCAGTTCAAGGCTGCCGGGTATGAAGTGGAGCCCGTCATAAAAGGGCTTGGGGAGTATCCGGGGATTCGAAGGCTTTTTGTGGAGCATTTGTCACGGCTCAATACACTATAGTTTTCCGTATCTCTTAATCGAACAATACAAAAGGGGGCTTAATAGCCCCGCTCATTGTCAATCATATACAGCAATGCATTTACGATACAGGCGGCAATATTGCTGCCTCCTTTTCTGCCCTTTGCAACGATATAGGGCACCTCGGTATCCATAATCATTTCCTTGGACTGCACCACATTTACAAAGCCCACCGGAACCCCTATAATCAGATAGGGCTCAATTTTTTCCTCCTGCATCAGCTCATAGAGGCGGACGAGGGCTGTGGGAGCGTTTCCAATGGCAAAAATCAAGGGCGTATCCATGGCTGCCGCTTTGTCCATACAGGCCGTGGCTCTGGTGCACCCCATTTCCTTTGCCCTTTCTGCCACATCCTCATCCGACATAAAGCAAAAAACCTCTCCGCCGTATTTTTCCAGGGCCTTTTTATTGATGCCAGCCTTAGCCATCTGTGTATCGGTCACAATAGAAGCTCCGTTTTTAATTGCTGAAAGGGCCTTCTCCACCACTCCGTCCGAAAAGCACAGATTCTTGGCATAATCAAAATCCGCGCTGGTATGGATGCACCGCTTTACGATTAATTCCGTTCCCGGCGTTAATTTCATATCGCCCAATTCCTCTGTGATAATCTCAAAGCTTCTGGCTTCAATCTCTCTGGGCTGTACGTTTTCCAGTTTTACCTTCATGCTCTTAGTCTCCTTCCCTGTTCCTTCATCCTGGTTTCACTTTATATTCCCTGCTCTAAAATCCGGTAAATCTCCTTCATATTAAGATGCTCCCTAAGCCCTAAAGCCAGCTTGTCATACTGCATTTCTTTGAATTCTGCATAGTTTACACCCTGCATATTGGAAACATCCAAGCCCTTCATCTCCCCGATGGCTTCCACCACCTTCCCGGCAGCCTCCTCCAAATCAAAAATCCCATGGACATAGGAGCCATATACATTTCCCTTGTATGCCCCGTCCCCTTTTGAGTGATTTGTCACCGAATCAGTCACCTGTGTAAATACCTGGGCACCCTCCTTTAAAATACTTTCTCCCATATGAATTTCATAGCCCGAAAGAGGGATATCGGAAAGTGTGTGCAAGGGTCCCTCTACCTTCTGAAATACGCCTTGCACTCTTGTTCTGGTCTTAGCTTCCCGAAATACCGTATCCATAGGCAGAAGGCCCATACCCTTTAATTCTCCCCCGGCCTCCACATGTCCCGGGTCGGAAAGTGTCTCTCCAAGCATCTGATATCCCCCGCAGATTCCGAAAATAATCTTTCCCTCCGCCGCTTTTTTTAAGATGGATGCCTCCAGTCCGTTTTGCCTCATCCAAAGAAGGTCCTCCATGGTATTTTTCGTTCCCGGAAGAATAATCATATCCGGATTCTTTAATTCTGCCACGCTCTTTACATAGCGGATGGAAACCTGTGGTATCACCTCCAATGCGTTGAAATCCGTAAAATTAGAAATTCGGGGCAGACGAATCACCGCAATGTCTATAAGCCCCACCTCCTGATTTCCGGAAAAACGCTCTGTAAGGCTGTCCTCATCCTCTACCTCAAGCTCCATGTAAGGCGCTACTCCCACCACAGGAATACCAGTTCTCTCCTCCAGGGCAGTGAGCCCCGGATCCAGAATCGTTTTATCACCTCGGAATTTATTGATAATCATTCCCTTCACCATGCTCTGCTCCTCTTCCTCCAAAAGCAGAATGGTGCCAATGAGTTGGGCAAATACTCCGCCCCTGTCTATATCCCCCACCAGAAGCACCGGTGCCTTGGCCATTTTGGCCATGCCCATATTCACAATATCCTCCTGCTTTAGGTTGATTTCTGCCGGACTTCCCGCACCCTCAATCACAATGATATCATAGTCCTCCGAAAACTTCTGATAAGCCTCCATCACCTTGGGTATGAGCTGCTTTTTATATTGAAAGTAGTCTCGGGCGCTCATGGTGCCCATTACCTCCCCATTGACAATGACCTGACTCCCCATGTCGTTGGCAGGCTTTAGCAAAATGGGATTCATAAGTACAGAAGGCTTGATGCCCGCCGCCTCCGCCTGCATCACCTGGGCTCTCCCCATTTCCAGCCCTTCCTCTGTGATAAAAGAGTTAAGGGCCATGTTCTGGGACTTAAAGGGGGCAACCCTGTATCCATCCTGCATGAAAATCCGGCACAGGCCTGCTGCAATCAGGCTCTTCCCGGCATTTGACATGGTTCCCTGTATCATAATCGCTTTCGCCATAGCTTTTCCTTCCCTTTCTCTACATTAATATCTTTGTAATAGTTCAGCCCGCGCCACGGATGAGCTGTTACATATCTTTATAAATGCCTGAAGCAATTTCTCGTTCTCTTCCCTTAATCGCACCGCAATCCGGTAAAATCCAGAGGAAAGTCCTTCGTAATTGCTGCAATCCCTGATAGAAATTCCCTGGCTAAGGCAAAATTCCCTGAGCCCTTCCGGCCCCCGGAAGAAAATATAATTTGCCTTTGAGCCGTAAATTTGAAGGCCCATTTGTTTCATCTCTTTCAGAAGATAATCCCTTTCCTCCCGCACCTTTTCCCATGAGCTTTGCCAGTATGCTTCTTCCCTAAGGGCCGCAATCCCGGCCTCCTGGGCGATTACAGATACATTCCAGGGCTGCATGACATCTCTCATTTCCTTAAGAACCTGGCTGTCACTGGAAAATCCATAGCCCAGGCGAATCCCGGCCATGGCGTATTTTTTTGTAAATGCCTTTACCAGAAACATTCCCGGAAATTCCTCCAAATACGGTTTCATACTGGATTGCTCCGGGGTTTTTAGAAAGTCCACAAAGCATTCGTCCAGCACCAGAAATGCCTGACATACCTGGCATTTTTCTGCAACGCGCCTTACGTATTCCCGTTCTGCCTGTACCCCGGTGGGATTGTTGGGATTGCAGAAAAAGACCATATCCACATCCTCTGTAATCTCATCAAGAAAATCCTCTCCCGGAACAAAGCCTTCCTCCTCTTTTAAGTAGGCTCGTTTTATCTGGCACCCTACCGATGCCAGGGCCTGCTCATATTCCGCGAAGGCAGGTGCCATCAAAAGGCCCTTTTTCGGCTTCCTTGCCAGCACCAGGCCAAAAATCAAATCTGCCGCTCCATTGCCGCAGATAATCTTATCAAAAGGAACCCCTTCTGCCTGCTCCAAGGCCCTTCGAAGGGCACTGCAGCTTACATCCGGATAATTCTGCGCTCTCTCCAGAGCCTTGATGGCGGCAGCTTTTACACCTTCCGGCATTCCGTAGGGATTGCAGTTGGCAGAAAAATCCAGCACATTGGGATACCGGTAAATATCTCCGCCGTGCACATGCTTCTTTTTCATACATCTCTCCTTTACAGCAATGCGAAAACTCCCCATAGCCCCAGTCTCACAGCGGCAAAGCCAAAAGCTCCAAGGGCGGCGCTGATATATAAAAGACGATTGGCCCGCCTGATATCCTGATATTCCACCTTACGTATGCCGTCGCCGATGGTAGGCTTTTCATACAATTCCCCAAAGTAGAAGGCATTTCCGGCAAGCTGAATATCCAAGGCCCCTGCCATAACGGCTTCTGTCTGGGCGGAATTGGGGCTGGCGTGGTTATAGCGGTCCCGCTTAAATATTTTGACTGCATTTTTTCCGTCATAGCCCCCCAAATATGCAGCTGCAATCATGAGTCCCGCAGATATTCTGGCAGGAAGGTAATTTAAGATATCATCAAATTTGGCGGCGCATCTTCCAAAATTTTTGTATTTCTCATTTTTGTATCCCACCATGGAATCCATGGTATTGACGCCTTTGTATAAGAACATAAGCACCGGGCCTCCAATAGCCATATAGAAGAGGGGTGCAATCACTCCGTCCGAGGTGTTTTCTGCCACCGTCTCCACTGTGGCCTTGGTAATTTCAATCCCACTCAGGTTTTGGGTATCTCTCCCCACAATCATGGAAACTGCATATCTGGCCCCCTTAAAGTCCTCCTTCTCAAGCTCTCTTAATACCCGCATGCTCTCATCCTTCAAGGATTTTACAGCCAGCATCTGATAGCACAGAAAGGTTTCCAGCAGGATTCCCAGCACCACATGCATCTTATATGCCAGATATAAAAGACCAAAAGGGATTCCTGCACTGAACACGCAGATAAGAAGCACCAGGAAAAATCCTGCCATCCTCTCCCCCTTCTGCGTGACCGAAAACCATTTCCTCAGATGCTTTTCCAAAAATGAAATTCCATTTCCAATGATTCGAACCGGATGATACAGCCACCTTGGATCTCCCACCAGCAAATCTATGAAAAAGCCCAGCACCAGGGCTAATGCCGTCCATTTTACCATCTAAAAATAATCCTTTCCTTACCCTCAGTTTACAACCCTTTTGCCTCGTCAGCCCTTCCGCCGGGATTTTGGCTTTCCCTGTACTTCCCGCAGCAGTTAAGAAAGGCTTCTGCCAGCCTGGGATTCCCGTAATAATAGAAATGAGGAAAGCCCGCCAGTAAGGTATCGGTACTATGCATACACTCCCAACTGCGGCTGCTCTCGGGCTTAACCGCCAGGAAACCACTGCCACAATTCTCGGAATCAAAATAGTGGAATTCATGGGCCGGGCAGGCCCCTATTTCCCTTTCGAATACGAGACCTGTTTTGCTGGCCATTTCCACATACCCAAAACGGGAAAGCTTTGGAGTTTTATAAGCATTTCCCGGAATAACGCCTATCCCAGCGCATTTCCGTCCCTCCATATTTTCAAAGGTATCGTGGAGATACATAAACCCTCCGCATTCTGCCATCACAGGCAGCCCCTGTTTCAGAGCATTTTGTATCTGCTGTCTCATGGTCTCGTTTTTCTCCAGCTGCTCTCCGTACAGCTCCGGATATCCACCGTAGAGAAGAAGGCCCTCCAAATCCGGCGGAAGCTCCTTATCATGTATCGGGGAAAATTCAACCAGCTCTGCGCCCAGCT
Source organism: uncultured Lachnospiraceae bacterium (assembly GCA_948665105.1). GTDB lineage: Bacteria > Bacillota > Clostridia > Lachnospirales > Lachnospiraceae > 14-2. The sequence goes on along the minus strand of CAPNGW010000019.1, from coordinate 8,698 downwards.
CCCTTAAAAGCTTAAGATTCTCCTCATACAGAAAGCAAAAGGCCTCATCTCTTGCAAGGCCGATTCGAAGGGGCCCATCCTTCCTTCTCTTTTTCCAGCCATCCGGCAGCTCTTTTTCTTTTTCTATTTGTGTTTCCATTTGTGCTTCTGTTTCTATTTCAAGCTCCGGGGCCCTCCGGGCAAGGGCCATAAGCCCTTCTATGTCCACCGTGTTTTCAAGAATCTCTGCCAGCCTTTGAAGCTTTTCCTGAAGGTCCTGCACCTCCTTTGGCATCACCAGCCCCAGGTGCCGGCTCTCTATCACACAGTCCTCCATTCTTGGAATATAGCCAAATACCGGTATTTGAAGCTTAGCCTCTATCATCTTTTTTACTCTTTGATACAGCATGGGGGATATCTGATTAAGAAGCACTCCCGAAATCCCGCTGTGGGGCATAAATTCCAGAAAGCCTTTGATATAAGCAAGTACAGAAACGCTCATACCCTTGCAGTTTACGATGAGAATTGCCGGGGTCTTCGTAATCTCTGCCAGCTCATAGGCGCTTGCCCGGGTGGTGGTTCCCCCTACTCCGTCGTAATATCCCATAACCCCCTCCATCACTGCAATGTCACAATCCCTGCTGCCCTGGCCCAGCAGATATCTGGTGGTTCCCTGGTCTGTAAAAAAGGTATCCAGATTCCCGGATTTCGTTCCGATTACCCTGGCATGAAACATGGGGTCAATGTAATCCGGGCCGCATTTAAAGGAAGCAACCGTAAGGCCTCTGTTTTTTAGAGCCTTAAGAAGTCCACAGGTGATTAAGGTTTTTCCGCTTCCGCTGGCCCCTGCGGTTAATAAGAAACGAGGTATGTGCATGATTTCCTCCTCCCCATCAGCTATCCTCTCCTCCGGTACAGGAAATAATGTAAATGGGATTCTCTCCCATCATCATATGATAATTTCCCAGGGTCTTTGACCTGCTTACACAAAGCTGTACAATTTCTACCACTTTCACCGGAAGCGCTTTTAAGCATTGTAAGGTTTCCGAAACTGTCTCAAGGGCAATGCAGTTGATTACCATTCTCACCCCGGGATTTTTGTCAAGGAGAAGCCTCATAATGGCTTCCATATTTCCGGAAGAGCCTCCGATAAACGCATGGGTGGGCATTTCCAGCTCTTCCATGGCCTGAGGCGCCGTTCCCTCTATAATATGAAGGTTCGCTGCTCCAAATTTGTATTTATTTTTCTTTAAAAGCTCCGCCGCCAAAGGCTTCTGCTCGATGGCATAGACTCTTCCCTGATAGGCTCTCATTGCCATTTCTATGGACACGGACCCCGTTCCGGCGCCTATGTCGTAGCATACGGAATCCTTCTGTAACCCCAGCTTTGACAAAGATACAGTGCGAATCTCTTCCTTGGTCATGGGAACCTTGTCACGGATAAATTCCTCGTCCCGAATCCCATGGGTTTCCGGAAATTCTTCATATGCGGGATTTTCCATATACACAACACTTAAAGGTTCTCCTTCATAGGTAAGAAATTCCTCCGGCCTTCCCTTAATAATTTTTTCATCCCCATAGGAAAGCCGTTCTCCGATGTAAAGGAGGATGTCTCCCAGCCCAAAGGCCATAAGCTCCTTTGCCAGTTTTCGGACTCCGTCACTGGTTCCCAGAAGTGTAAATACCTGTTTGTGATGCTTTACCAGAAATATTAAATTAGAGCTTCTTCCGTGGGCGCTGGTGATTACCGTATCCTCCCAGGTCTTTTGAAGTCTGCTCATAAAATAAGACAAGGAAGAAATTCCGCAAATCACCTTAACTTCATTATCAAGAGCATCCAGCAGTTTTTTTGCCCCGCTGAAAAAGCCTGTATCTCCGGACAGAACGATTGCGATTTTCTCATATTCCGGGTGCAGCTTAATGTATTCGGCTATGTTACTGCTGTCATATTCTACAAATCTATCCTGTCCCGGAAGTGCACAGGCCTCCACCATCCGCCTGGCTCCTATCATCAAATCTGCCTCTTTTATGGCCCGGGCGGCCTCCCCGGTTCTGTTGTCCTCACTTCCCATTCCCATTCCTACCAGGGATATTTCCGCCCTTGATTCCAGAGAAAATTTCTCACATAGAAACCTCTTACATGCAGGAACAGACATCCCCTCATCCTGTAACGGTTTTCCTATGACAATGAGGGTGCAGCCACAGCTTTGGGCTGCCAGAAGCTTTTCCTGGAACCCTCCGGTATGCCCGGACATTTTTGTCACAAGATACTTACAATCCCACTGGCGCAGCATTGCAATATTCAATTCCGTGGAAAAGGGCCCCTGCATACAAATCAGATGCTTTCCCTGAAACCCCAGCCTTTCACATTGCTCTGCCACATTTGCCAAAGACAGAACCCGCAGGAACACGCGGCTTTGATAATTGGCAAGGGCGGTAAATTTGGCGGCCTCCTTGCTGCCGGTAGTCACCAGAATATTGCCCTTGGTATGCGAAAGATAGGCTACCGCATCCTCTATGCTGTCTGTATAGATGCAGTCTCCGGGAAGCTCCTCCACGTTATCTTCACAGGTACAATTTTCGGGGAGCTCCTCCACGTTATCTGTGCAGGTACAATTTTGGGAGAGCTTATCTCTGCTTTCCCGAAGAACCCGGAGATAGGAAGCGCCCGCCCTCTCACAGGCATTTTTGATATTTTCTGTGGCTTCCACTGCATAGGGGTGGGTGGCATCAATGACAAGGGGCATTCCATTTTCTCTTATAAGCTCCTCCATCTGCGCCTCATTCATCCGTTCATGAGAAATCTTAAGATGCTCTCCCTTGGGAAGAAGCTGCTCTCCGTATTCTGTTGCCACACAAATCTGGGCAGAAATCATATTTTTGTCAAGAAATTCTGCTATCTGCCTGCCCTCTGTGGTACCTGCAAACACAATCACCTTACACATTCCGATATCCTCTTGGAGTCACCATTTTTCCATTAATCTTTCTGGTCTGGGAGTTTCCGATGAACACGGTGGTAAACATGTCCACCTTTGTGTCCCTAAGCTCCTTAAGGGTCATGACCTTCATCTCCTCCCCCTCCCTTCCGATATTGCCTACAATTCCACAGACCGTATCAAGGGCCTTATACCGCAGCATAAGGTCACAGGCTTTTTCCAGATAATCATAACGCTTTTTGCTGGATGGATTATAGAGACAGATAACGAAATCTGCCTGGGAAGCCCCCAAAAGTCTTGCTTCGATTTTTTCCCAGGGTGTCAACAGGTCACTTAAGCTAATCAGACAGAAATCATGAATCAAAGGCGCGCCCAGAACTGCCGCTCCACCTGTGGCCGCGGTGACACCCGGGATAATCTCAAGCTCCACCTCAGGATGGTTTACACCCACCTCATACATAAGCCCTGACATGCCGTAAACTCCCGCATCCCCGCTGCAAATCATGGACACGGTTCTGCCCTTCTCTGCCTCCTCAAAGGCCAGGACGCACCGGTCTACCTCCTTTTTCATGGGAGTCGACAGAAATACTTTTTCCGGAAAATGCTCTCTTACCAAATCTACATATACGGTGTACCCGATAATTACATCACTTTTCTTCAAAGCCTCCACAGCTTCTATGGTCATCTTCTCATAGGCCCCCGGCCCGATGCCCACCACATATAATTTATTCAAAGCTCACACTCCATTTCTTCCTTGCCAAAGCAACGGTCACGCCCTCTTCGGCATATTTTTTCCCAATCAGCACGCCGGGCCCATCCTTAGAGCTTCCAAGAACTGCCGCCCGCTCACATACATTGCCCACACCTGTAATCTTCTCCACAAACTCTGACTCCGAAAAGCTTCCCGCTACGCCCTTCAGCTCCTGGGCCGTATAGGTCAAAAACGGCAGCCTATGTTCTTCACAGTACAAAAGAATCCCTTCCTCCTCTGCCTTCAAATCAATGCTGACTACCTGCTCCAGAGCGGCGAAAGCCACCGGCGCCTGAGCAAAGGCCCTTTCCATCACACGCTCTAAGGTTTCCCTGGGTGTTCCCTTCCTGCATCCCACACCGGTCGTAATAACCCTTGGGATTAAAGAAAGGGTGCGGGCGAAGGGGCTCTTCTTACCTCCGGTCGTAACAAAAATCCCCATTTCGGGATTTTCTTTTCCCTCCTCATAATGCGTAAGTTCCTTAGGAATCTCCCCATTCCATGGAAAGTCACTTAAAAAGCCTACCTTTTGTCCCGCCAGCAAGGCTGCAGAGATTTCCTTTGCCAGCTCCATATCCGAAAGGAAGCATCCGTTCTTTGTGGCAAATACATCCACAGCAAATTTGCCATTAAGGTCTGTGGCCGTTGTCACCACCGGCTGTGCATCAATGATTTTAGCCACCTCCAGGGTCAGCTCGTTGGCGCCGCCAATATGGCCTGACAAAAGAGAAATTGCAAATTTCCCCAGTTCATCCACCACCAGCACTGCCGGATCGGTTTTCTTACTCTTAACAAACGGGGCAATGCTTCTCACTGCAATCCCGCTGGCCCCGATAAAAAGAATGGCATCGCTGTCAGAAAACCGCTTTTTCGTCCATTCCGAAACCGACTCCTCCAGGCTCTTTTTCACATATTTGCTTTTGGTGTCCACTCGCACCTCATAACTTCGCTGTCTTAACTCCCAGGAAAGCCGTTCACCCAGGCTGCACCCGGAATCGCTGAAGCTGATAATGGCTATCTTCATCCCTTATTCCTCCACGGTGCTCTCTCTGAATTCTGTGGTAAAGGCTGGGTCATACAGCTTGGACCTCCCATAGGAATGATGTACTACCACATCCCCTATGATGATTAATGCTGTTTTTGTAATCTTATTTTCTTCGGCCGTCCGGGCCAGGGTCTCCACCGTACACAGGAAGGATTTTTCATCCTCCCAGGTAGCCTTGTATACAATGGCCGCCGGTGTGTCCGGCTCATAGCCGCCCTCCATCAGTCTCCTTGACAGCTCCCCAAGCATTCCCGTACTTAAAAAGATTACCATGGTTGCATGGTGGGCTGCGAAAGCCTCGATGCTCTCCTTTTCCGGCACCGGCGTCCGCCCTGCCATGCGGGTAATAATCACGCTCTGAGAAACCTCCGGCAATGTATATTCCAGATTCAGGGCAGAGGCCGCCCCGCAGAAGGAGCTGACTCCGGGGCAGTAATCATAGCCAATTCCTTTCTCATCCAATACGTCCATCTGTTCCCGGATGGCGCCGTACAGACAGGGATCACCGGTATGGAGCCGCACGGTCATTTTTCCTTCCGCCTCTGCCTGAAGCATCACCTTCAAAACCTCCTCCAGTGTCATTTTGGCACTGTTGTATATTTTGCAGTCCTTCCTAACATAATCCAAAAGCTGCGGATTTACCAGAGAGCCCGCATAAATCACCACATCTGCCTTCTCCAGTAAATTCTTTCCCCGCAACGTAATCAAGTCTGCCGCGCCGCTTCCTGCACCCACAAAATGTACCATTTTTCTCCTCCTGCCTTTTTACGGTTCCTTTACAATAATCAGTGAATAATATCCGGCCTGCTTTGGTATTTCCTCTGCGCATTTGTACACCTTTTCCGAAGGCATTCCACAATTTTCAACCATCACGGCCTTCTGTCCGCTGCGGAGAATACTTTCTCTTACCGATTCAAGCTTGCGTCCCGATTTCATCAGCACCTTTGTTCCGGGCAATTTCAACACCTCATCCATCTCATCCGCTTGATAGGTGGCAGGTATCACATGGAGAGGCTCCGCCATCTCCACAAGACCCATATTCAATCTTGCCGCCACCGCGCAGAAGGAAGTGATGCCGCTGACGATTTCCGCTTCATACCCTCGCTCACAAATCCGCTTATGCACATACAGATAAGTGGAATAGACCGTGGGATCTCCAAGGGTCAAAAAGGCCACCTGTAGTCCTTCCTTTAAGCAGGCTTCTATGTCATCTGCCGCTTTCTTATGATTCTCTTTAAGCACTGCCGGATCCTTTGTCATTGGCATGGCAATGGGAAGTAACCGCTTCCCATCCAGCTCTGGGTAGACCCCTTTGACAATTTCATATGCCACGCTGTCCTCCGGTTTATTACCGGGAACCGCAATCACATCACTCTCCTGTATCAGTCTCAATGCTTTGATGGTTAATAGCTCCGGGTCTCCCGGCCCTACACCCAGGCCAAACAGCTTTCCCTTCATTCTGCCTTTTCCTCCTTCTTATATTGCTGATGCAACCGATGCTTCAGCTCCTGTGCATGCTTTGTCTCTCCCAGATAGCCATGCTCATTGGAAAACAGTACCGCACCCAAAAACAGCCTATGATAGGTTCTCTCCTCCAGATAATACTGAATGCGCTCTGTAATTTCCTCCATGACTGGCTTTAAAAAGCCTTCTTCCTTTATAATCGCAAGCGCCTCATCTGTGGTAATGGTATTGAGGATATCTCTCACCCTTTCCAGTGACATTCCGGCCCGAACTGCATTGGCACCCAGGATTTCGGCTCTGGCGTCAGAGCAGTGGGAATGGGTGTTCATAATCCCCGCCGCCACCTTCACGAATTTTCCAATATGAGAGACAAACAATATGCCCTTTGCTCCCATATTCACTGCCATATCCAGAGTTTCCCCTATGAAATTGCTGCATTTCAAGGATTCCTCAGCAGGCAATTCCATATACTCCTTGAGATAGGCGGCGCCATAATTTCCCGGTGTGATAAGGAGATATTCTGCTCCGTTTTCTATCTTCTGCCGCATTTCAATTTCTATGCTTTTGATTAATGCCGCCTCACTCATAGGCTCAACGATTCCGGACGTGCCTAAAATAGAAATCCCGCCCTCAATCCCCAGCCTTGGGTTAAAGGTCTTAAGGGCCGTCTCCTCTCCCTTGGGTACACTGACCACGATGGAAATACCGCCCAGATAATGATTATCCCTGCACAGCTCTTCCACTTCCTTCTGTATCATCGCACGTGGAACCTTGTTAATGGCCGCTGCTCCCACCGGCTGCTCCAGCCCTTTTCTGGTGACTCTTCCAACGCCGGAGCCTCCATCTATGAACACACCTTTTTCTTTGGTTTTTTCTGCTCTTACGAAAATCTCCAAGCCATTGGTAACATCCGGATCATCGCCCCCGTCCTTCCTTACGGCGCAGGAAGCCCAGTCCGGGCCTTTCCTGGCATGGAGAATTTCCAAATTCAGCAGTATGCCCTTGGGTGTAAGAAGCGTCTCCTGTGTAACTGTCTCCTGTGTGAGCAGCATTCGGACGGCCGCCTTTGCCGCTGCCGCCGCGCAGGAGCCAGTGGTATAGCCAAATCTCATTTTTTTATTGTTTTTGATGCTGTAGAATTCTTCCAATCCTGTCATATGCGTAGTTTCCTCTGTAGATTCGGGTGTCAAAAGGGGCTTTTATATATTGTTGTTGGCAAATTGCACAAACTGCGTTCATCTTTGCTCCGGGCTTTGAAGCTAAGAGCTTCTAAAATGTTCCTGTCAACCATATCGGTTACAGGCGCAACCGCCCTCTATGAGCCATCCATGGCTCAAATCGGGCTCTCGCCGGCATCCATGCCGTCGAATTGCTGAACTATCTGGAACATTAAGAAGCTCTAAGCTTCTCCACAGTCGCAAATCAAAAATGCATTTTGCGCAATTTGCCAATTCCATTTTTAAATAGCCCTTTTCGACACCCAAATCCTATATGATAAAAAACCGTTGTCCTTTGGACAACGGTTTTCACATTAAGCACAGAAATATAGCCTGCTGCTTCTCAAAAGCATCCGGTTGCCGCAGAATACTTTTGCACCTCTGAACACATGCTGTATCTGGCTTTACAGTAACGGACTTGCACAGGACTTGCACCTGTTTCCACCATAATGTTCAGCTTATTTTTCTTATTTTGCTTCCGCCGGCACATCCTTCATGCTGAAGCTCATCCGGCCCATCTTGTCTTTGCCAAGGCACATAACAGTGACTCTGTCACCCAGGGTCAGTACATCCTCCACCCGGTTAATGCGCTCTTTGGCAATCTTTGAGATATGAACCATTCCTTCCTTGCCCGGTGCGAACTCGATAAAGGCTCCAAACTCCTTGATGCTCACCACTTTTCCGGTGAAGAGTTGGCCGGCCTCGAAGTCAGTGACAATGATTTGAATCAGCTCCACGGCCTTGTCCATCATCTCTTTGTCAGTGCCACAGACGGATACTGCTCCGTCATCGGAAATATCAATCTTAACGCCGGTCATATCAATGATGGCATTGATGGTCTTACCCCGCTGTCCCACAACATCACCAATCTTCTGGGGGTCAATCTGAATCTGCACAATCTTGGGCGCGTAGGGTCCAACTTCCTTTCTGGGCTCGGCAATGGCTTTGCTCATACACTCATCCATAATGAACAGCCTTGCCTCTCTGGTTCTTAAAATGGCCTCCTCCACGATAGGTCTTGTAAGACCGTGAATCTTAATATCCATCTGGATGGCGGTAATTCCCTCCCGGGTACCGGTTACCTTAAAATCCATATCTCCGAAGAAATCCTCCAGACCCTGGATATCGGTGAGTACGATATAATCGTCATCGGTATCTCCTGTCACCAGACCACAGGAAATACCGGCTACCATCTTCTTGAGAGGCACGCCTGCCGCCATCAGTGCCATACAGGAGGCACAGGTGGAGGCCATGGAGGTGGATCCGTTGGACTCAAAGGTCTCGGACACTGCACGGATAGCGTAGG